>JAKSOR010000026.1 GCA_024405515.1 Clostridia bacterium | reverse complement strand
TTATTAATTATGTCTTTAATGCAGTAATAAGATACCGTGTTATATCTTGTCTTTGATTCAAAATCAAAATATTTGATTCCCGTGAACCCGCTTTCGTTAAAGAGAAGATCTCTTTTGAGGTCGTTTTTATTAAACTGCTGCGAGATATTTGAGATAAAGACAATAGGAACCTCAAGGCCTTTGAATCCGTGGAATGTTGATATTTTAACAGAATCCACATTATCCGGAATTGAAGTGATGTCTTCATCATCTGAATAGTCGTTAATAAATTCACTTAAAGATGAACCCTTTCTGTCAGACTTTGAAATAATGAACTGTTTGAGTTCATCAACATTATTCTGCCCGTTTCTGTAAAGATATGCATCGTATGCATAATCCGAAATTATACCGCTCATAAGATCGGCAACATTTTTGAAGCTTGCTTTTGTTCTGTATTCATTTAATTTATCAAGAGTCTTTTTAGCCTTTATGGCAATCTCATCACTGCTCCTTGACGCATTTAAGAACTTGTCATAGATAGTATTTCCATGATAATTACCTGCTATTCTCAGCACTTCCTCCTCACTGTATCCGCCAAAGAATGAAAGTAGATATCCTGCAAAATAATTTTCCTGTCTTGGATTATCAATAACCCTGAGAAGGTTAATAAGTTCTCTTTCCGGATTATCATTATTATTTGTGAATGTACTCTCATCGAGCGGAATACCGCTGTCTTTTAATGCCTGAATAATTCTTTCAGTGCTTACATTCCTTGATCTTAAAAGTATTGCTATATCAGAATACTTTATTCTTCTGAGGCCACCTTTCCCGTCATTGATATATTCATCATCATTAATGAGGTGTCTTATTTTGTCAGCAATAAACTGACCCTCAATATATGAAGATGAACCACTCACGTTCACATCGACTATATCTTCATCAATATCATATACGCCGCTGTATTCAGGTTCTTCATCGCTTGATGTGTTTCTGATAAGGGTAATATCAACAAGCCCGCCCTTTTCAGTCTGATCATCAATTTCAAATCTTGAGTCAGCAGCATAGTCTATTCCTGAATTCTCTTTTGTCATGACAATATCAAAAACACTGTTTACAAAAGAAAGGATTGAACTCTTACTCCTGAAATTTCTGTTAAAATCAATGGCATGTCCGCCGTTTGTAGCATATTCTTCTCTTGTGTCAAGGAAGAGCTGCGGGTCAGCTAGGTTAAAACCGTAAATACTCTGTTTCACGTCACCGACTATATAAGAATTCTCATTCATGAAAGAAGATGTGATAAAAGCAGTAAGAGGAGTTACATCCTGATACTCATCAACAAAGACAAAATCAAATTTCTCTTTTTCATCACCTTTCGAATTAATTATGTCAATAACAAAATGGAGAAGATCATCAAATGTGTATTTATTTTCAGCATCTTTTAAAGCTTTATACTCATTCTTGAATTTGTCTACTATCTCAACAAGTTTATGGACATATATCCCATTCTGTTCGTGAGCTTTATCAAGATATTCTTTTTTGTCTGCAAATTCAGCAAGTTCTTTTTCTCTCTCAACAAAAGCATCCCTTATAGAAACAAAGTTTTTGATGATTAATGCTTCTTCTGCTGCATTTTCAGTTTTTGTATCGGTTCTCGGAGCTGTTCCCGGGCTTGTAAACATAGATGCCCAGTTCATAAGTTCTGAAAAATTGCTGCATTTAAGTGCTTCGTCACAGATTGATATCCATAACGGGACATAGGATTTATATTTTTCCTGGGCCGTCATATTAATCTGCATAAGGACCTCATTCAGCATTGATGATGTATTTTTAAATGCACTTATAAAACTGTTATATATATAGGTATAGAAATAACTATCCTTAAAAGGAACATCATAGCATTTTGAAATATTTTCCTTGAAAGATTTTCCTCCGTCAGGCTGAATATTGATCATTCTGTAAAGAGAAAGGATATTACCTTTTAAGTTATCATCTTTTCTCTGTTTTGAGAAAATCTCCAGGATATCAGAAAACACCTCATCATTTTCATCATAGGAAGAGAAGACATTATTTAAAGCAGTATCCATAAGTTTTGCTTCTTTCTGTGCATCAAGAATATCAAACTGCGGAGATATTCCGAGAGCTTCGAAATTTGTTTTTGCATATTTTCTGCAGAAAGCGTGTATTGTGCTTATGTTACAGAGTTCAATTCCTATAACTGCTTTGACAAATCTTTCCCTTATTTCCTCACTTATATTACTATCCTCGATTCTTTCACAAAGTTTGTTATACAGTTTTTCTTTAAGTTCGGCTGCAGCAGCATCATTGTAGACAACAATAAGCATACTGTCGAGAGTATGACCTTCGGCAATGAGGCTTAAAATCTTAAGAACCATAGTTGTTGTTTTACCTGAACCAGCGGATGCCGATACTATGATTTTGCCATCAGAAAGAACAGACTCTTTCTGCTGCGGAGTCATTCTTTTCACATCATCACTGTTTAAATATCTAAGCACAGACTCTTTCATTCCTCATCTACTCCTTTTATTACTTCAATTGGTACTTTCTTGGTTCTTCTGAAATTCATACCACTATAACCGCATATATCAAAATATGTACAGTTCTCACATGACTTATCACTGTGAGGGGTTGGTTTTATGTATCCTTCCGAGATATACTTGGCACCTTTGGCTGCAACCTTTATTGCATAGTCACCGAGAATATCAAACTCTTCCGTGCTGAGATATTTGCCTCCTCTCTTAATTGGTTTATCAATATCTTTAGGGGCATCCACGAATGAATGCTTGTAGTCGGTCTCGGCATTAGAGTCAATTGCGACAAGCAGTTCTTTTGAGTTAGGTGCAAATCCGGCAAGTTTAAGCTGCGGACTGTCACTATCACCGAACGATGAATAAATCGGTAAATAGAAGACACCTGCCGGTTTAAGATTTTTATTAAGTTCTACTGAACGCATGTAAAGAAGAGGCTGTATTTTTGTTCCTCTGTAAAGGTCTTCCACTTTAAGATCAGCACTCTTATATGTCTTATAGTCAATGATATAAAAGTTGTCATTGTAAGTATCCACTCTGTCTATCGCTCCCTTGAGTTCAATGCTGAAATCATCAAAATCGAGGTTTAACGGCTTTAATTCGCCCTCTTTACCTATCTGTTCTTCCAACATCGACGGTCTGAACTTGGATCTCTTGGCAATATCATACATGGACTTGCAGAGCCTTACGCCTTCTTCCTTCACTCTTACAAGGATTCTTTTTATTTCAGGGGTTTCCATCAGTACCCTGAATCCGTTTTCATCAAGGGCTCTCTCGAAACCATCGTATGCTATCTTCTTAATTTCTTCCTGTGTGAGCTCAGGATTTTCTTTCATAAGAAGCATAAACTGCTCCAAAACAAAGTGAATTATTGTTCCGTTTTCTGTACCTTCAAGTTTTGCTTCCTTTCTAGGTTTAACAGAAAGCATATACTGGAAATAGTGCTGATACGGGCAGTTATAAAATCTTTCTATTCTTGATACGCTCGTAGTATCTTTATAAAGATTGATTCCTTCAGTACTAACGCGGTCAGGCACCTTATATAAAGAATCCAGACCTTCCTTATCTTCCAGGGCATTATATGCACTGTCATATAGATATTTTTCACTGCCATACGCTTCCCTTGCCACCTTGTTTTTCAGGACCTCATGCCTGCATGCATCCTGAGTTGAAAACATCGCAAGAGCAGTTTCTTTTGCATCATCGCTGTTCCCAAACGAGGCAAAATTAATCTCTTCCACATTTAAATCCTCAAACATTCTTGAGAGATCTGTCACAACTGTTGACGGTCTTGATTCTGAGGATGTGTTATCAGGATATGAGACAACCAGTCTGTTCATAGGTTTTTTGAATATATCAAGAACCATATACATATTTGAGAGGAGCTGCTGACTGCAGTCAGGCATAATGTTAATTGATGCCTGTTTCATGGCTTTGATATTATCTTTGGAAAGGACACTTCCTTCTCCCGGCACTCTAGGTATTTCACTGTTTGTCGCACCAAGAACATAGATGTTCTTTTCACCCATGAACCTGCTCTCAAGTCCGCCTACAAAGACGGAATCCGAATATGTAGGAACTAGAGCTATTTCCATGGATTCAATCATCGATCTGAAGATTGTGCTGAACTCATTGATATCCGGCTGTACATCCCCGAGTACTTTTCTCATTTCCTCAAAGACTTCTTTAAGTTTTGTATCAACCTGCTCTGAACATTTAACATAATAAAGACTCAGATTCTCAAGTTTTTTGACATGTTTGGACCAACTGCCCTCTGCATCTTTAAGAATTTTAATGCATGCATCTGCAGCAACTTTTATATCAAGAGCCTTAATATCAAGGTCAAGAAGCGGAGAAAGTCTTTCTATAAGGACTTTTCTTACGAGTTCCGGCATTGCATTTTCTTCTGTTTTGGAAGTGGTAACATATACATCCCCGCCAAGCGAATACGGGTCTACAGCAAAATTTTCATCCAATCTTTCAGCCTGATAATTTTTTTCACATATATCAAAGCTGTTTCTGAAAACAGAATAATCAATATTATACTTGAGAACATAGTTCTCAAACTCAAACACATAGTTCTGATTTATGCCATCCGTATCTTCATAAAATAACGGGTTTTTAACGAAATCGAGCACATCCTGGCGTGCGAGACCGCTTTTTACACATTTGATTGCAGAATAAATGTATCTGACTTTTGCCTGCTCCGAGAACTGGGCTTTGCTGTCAATAAAGAAAGGAATATGGTATCTTGAGAAGACTGACTTGAGTTCTCCCTCATATTCATCGAGATTACTGATATATACCTCGAAATCCTTATATCTTCCGCCATTATGAACATGCTGAACTATATCAAGAGCAAGTCTTAATACCTCATCGTATCTGCTCTTTGCATGTCTTAATTTTATATGGTCTGTTTTAAATTTATCTTTAGGATATCTGTAAGAGAACAGATATTTTGATATGACATCCTGATAATCCTTAATAAACGGATCTGGTACATCAATAATTTCCGGTTTTCCATGGGACGTTTCTTCAAGCTGTTCAAGAGCAGCAAGAGGATAAATACGTCTGTTCGGATTATTATATCCGCAAGGAAGGGAAACTGTCAGTGAAAGAGCATTGTCAGCAATTACCTTAAGAGCATCCATTTCCTTTTTTGTAAACTCATAAAGGTCTGTAACATAAAAATTAATTGCTGCAATTGAATCCCTGTTATTCTTAAAATAGTCTTCAACTTTTTCAAGAATTGTTGTGGAATCCTCAAACTTTTCTGAGAGTTCCTTGATGTACTCATTATAAATAGTGACAATATCCTGCACCTTCCCCTGCATGTTTTTAGGAAGATCTTTAACAGAATTTTCAAGTTCATCAGGATTAATACCGCTGTTTCTTAATGAGGTTATTGCAGCATAAAGATCAGAAGCAAAACCTTCTTTTGAATATACATTATGGTAATGCTGAAGTTTTCCGTCTCTGCTGAGTTTAATAAGGACCTTACTAAGAAGCATAACCGCTCCGTTAGGAGTGAGGCATTTCCTTATCTGGTCCGGGATAAATCTCTCACCGAGTTTCGAAAACGGAACCACTTCAATATTCCCCATAGTAATGAGGTCGAGTGACTCCATGATAGCACGGGTGACCGCTACAGCGAATCTGTCCGGTGCGATTACAATGTTGCGGGCGTCTTTTGTAGTCTTAAGCTGTTCCGCCAGTGCGAGATATGCTCCTCGCGATGTGTTAGATGTAATTATTTTCATGCTTATAGTTTTATACTCTTTCAGTCATAATTTCAACAGTTTTAGAAAAAGATATTTATTTTACTAGTAAAATAAATATCTTTATTTCCAATTTTTAACTTATTAATAAATCAAATATAATTGCAAGAGAATCTTTAAAATGATATAATCCATATATTATGAAGAAAAAACTTATATTATTACTTATAACAATCATTATTGTATCAGTTCTGGCTGTTACACTTTCATCATGTAACAGGGCTTCAACACAGGGCCTTTTAGCCAATCTCTTAAGCGACCACAGCGAAGAAGATTTCACTTACTCTGTCTATAACAGCGAAGTCGGAGCTGAGGTCGGAACCTATTCCGTAAAAATTAAAGCCTTCAAACAGGGTTCTGAGATAACAGATTTCGGTTCAGCATCGTCAATTAAAGTCAATGACGGTATTCTTGTAAGAGGAACTCTTGATTTATCAGACGGTACAAAGTTTGAAACAGGATGCTACTTTGATTTAATCAGTGGTGGTTCATATATGATTCCGAAGTACACATTCAGAGAAGAAACAGTACCTGGCAAAGATCCGTTTGCACTTCAGGGAATTTATGATGGTGCTACCCTTAACTACACAAAGACAGTTAACGGAGTTTCTGAAAACGGTTCTCTTTCATGCTCGGGAGTTTATTATGACAACAATGAATTCCACCAGCTTTTAAGAACAATCACAACATTCTCAACAAGTTTATCATTCGGTTTCTCTGTTCCGCTTGTAACAGCTGACGAACAGGCTGTTGTATCTCTTTCAGCATCATGTATGTCCATAGAAAAAATCACATATAAAGGTTCTGAAACTGATGCATACAAGGTGAATATTTCCCGCTCAACAAAAGTTGCCGGAGTTAGCCAGACACTTTACTACTCAGTAAATGAACTTGCATATAATGGCTGGGGAATTAAGAACCCTCTCCTTAAAATTGAAGAACCATTCAAGAAAGGAGACAATCAGTACTTAATGACTTATACATTAACTGATTTTGTGATTGCATAACTTTTTTGTTAAATACAAAGACCTTGCACATCAATCCGTGCAAGGTCTTTTAATTTGTCTTTTCCGAATTTCTTTTATACGGTTTTAATACGGTTTTATATACACTTTTTAATACTCTACTCAGATGTTAACGTAAAACTTTATAGAATAAGCCCGGTGGATGCCGGGCTTAAAAATCAAAACATGCAGTAAACCTAATCGATCACAGGAAGATTTTTAAGGGATTCATCAATTTCCTCATCAGTCGGAACGTAATCACTCATTACTCCGTCATTATATTTACCATAAGCATACATATCAAAATATCCTGTTCCGGTAAGACCGATTACTATAGTCTTGCTCTCGCCTGTTTCCTTACATTTCATGGCTTCATCGATAGCGACCTTAATTGCATGCGAACTTTCAGGAGCAGGAAGAATTCCCTCTACTCTTGCAAATTCAACTGCCGCCTTGAAAACCTCAGTCTGTTCAACTGATCTTGCTTCAATTAATCCCTGATCATAAAGTTCGGATATAACTGAACTCATACCATGATATCTTAAACCACCTGCATGTGATGAAGAAGGAATAAATCCTGAGCCCAGTGTATACATCTTCTGAAGAGGACAGACTCTTCCGGTATCACAGTAGTCGTAAGCATATTTTCCTCTTGTTAAAGACGGACAGGATGCCGGTTCAACTGCAATAAACTTATAACTGTTTTCTCCGCGAAGCTGTTCACCCATAAACGGAGCAATAAGTCCACCAAGGTTTGATCCGCCGCCGGCACATCCTACAATTATATCTGCTTTCTGACCGTATTTCTCAAGTGCTGCCTTTGTTTCAAGACCGATAATTGTCTGATGAAGCAGTACCTGGTTCATAACTGAACCGAGAACATATCTGTATCCCTCATTATTCTTTGCAGTTTCGACTGCTTCGGAAATAGCACAGCCGAGGCTTCCTGATGTGCCAGGATGCTCTTTGAGAATCATTCTTCCGACTTCTGTTTCCTCAGATGGAGACGGAGTTACTTTTGCTCCGTATGTTCTCATAACTTCTTTTCTGAAAGGTTTCTGTTCGTAAGAACATTTTACCATAAATACCCTGCAGTCCAGTCCGAGATATGAACAAGCCATTGAAAGTGCTGTACCCCATTGTCCTGCACCTGTTTCTGTTGTAACACCCTTAAGTCCCTGGTTCTTTGCATAATAAGCCTGTGCTATGGCACTGTTTAATTTATGACTGCCAGATGTATTGTTTCCTTCAAACTTATAATAAATTTTTGCCGGTGTCTGAAGTTTTTCCTCAAGGCAGTATGCCCTGACAAGCGGAGACGGACGGTACATTTTGTAAAAGTCCCTGATCTCCTGAGGGATAGGTATATATCTGTCTGTTTCGTTTAATTCCTGTTTTGCAAGTTCCTCGCAGAAGATTTCACTTAGTTCATCCAAAGTGCAAGGTTTTTTTGTAACCGGATTAAGAAGTGGGGCTGGTTTTTTAGCCATATCAGCACGCACATTATACCATTCTTTAGGCATCTCGCTTTCTTCAAGATAGATTTTATACGGTATTTGTTTGGTGTCCATATTCCGCCCTCCTTTAATTTGATTTATTTAGAAGTTCCTGCTTTAAGTCCCAAAGGGCCTTAGAGAGGTCTACTTTGTATTCCTGAGTATTGATTACTCTTCTGTATTCAGGGAAGAATTCCCCGATTGATTCATCCTCATGAGCGGCAATTTCTTTAAGGGAAGGCATCTTGTATACAAGTTCGCCATTCTTAAAAATCGGGACCATGAGTTCTTTTATTTCATAATTCTCGAAAGTTTTCTTTTTATATGTATTTTCCGGATGGAAAATTGTGAGCGGTTTTGATGTGTCAAAAGTCTCCTCCTCAAGGCAGATTAAATCAGCCTGTGCCTTTCCGTCCTTATATATTCTTATGACTTTCTTTATTCCAGGGTTTGTTGTTTTCTCATGGCTGTTAGACACTTTAATCTTCGGAAGCATTACTCCGTTTTCCTCAAGAGCCGAGAGTTTATATACACCGCCAAGAGAAGCATTTGTATAGCTTGTGATAAGTTTTGTTCCGATGCCGTACACATCAATTTTTGCATCCTGCTGGTTAAGAGCAAGAAGAATCTGTTCATCAATGTCGTTGGTTGCAAAAATCAGGCAGTCTTTATGACCGGCTTCATCAAGCATAACCCTTGCTTTTCTTGAAAGATATGCAAGGTCTCCGCTGTCAAGTCTGATACCTATCGGCTGGTGTCCTTCGGCTTTAAGTTTGTCAAATACCTTAATGGCATTAGGTACACCGCTTTTTAATGTATCGTATGTGTCTACAAGAAGGAGACATTTATCAGGATAGATACTTGCGTATGTTTCAAAAGCCTCTAGTTCTGTATCAAAACTCATAACCCAGCTGTGGGAATGTGTTCCTGTGATAGGAATATCAAAGAGTTTGCCTGCAACAACATTCGATGTTGTTCTGCATCCGCCTATATATGCAGCTCTTGCTCCGTATATACCTGCATCCGGTCCCTGTGCCCTTCTTAATCCGAATTCCGAGATTTTGTTTTTCGTACACTCACGGAGTCTTGCTGCTTTTGTTGCAATAAGAGTCTGGTGATTGATAAAGCATAAGAGTGCTGTTTCAACAAGCTGTGCCTCAAAAAGCGGCGCGGATACTGTAAGTATCGGTTCATACGGAAAGATCATTGTTCCTTCTTCAACAGCTTTTATATCACCTGTGAATCTGAAATTCCTTAATTTTTCAAGGAAATCCTCTCCGAAAATATTCTGAGATCTTAAATACTCGATATCACTGTCATCAAAATGAAGATTCTGAATATAGTCAATTGCCTGTTCAAGGCCTGCGGCAATAGCATAGGAATAACCTCCGCCTCCTCTGTAGAAGATATCAAAAACCGCGCGCTTGGAATCAAGGCCCTTAATCTGATAACCATTCATCATGGTAAGCTGATAAAGGTCAGTCAAAAGTGTAAGATTGTTTGTGAGTGTTCGTTTGCTTTCGTACATGTCACACCTCTTTTGAGTATTCATCATTTTTAACCGATGAACTGAATTTCTTTCTGTAATTCTCTGATGCCACATAGCACCCTGACTTTTCAAAATCTATTTCAGTTATATCTGATTTCCCATAAAGGACTTTTAACACGTTCTTCTCGGATTTTCTGATTTTTGTAACAAATGCATGGTTTTTAACATCATAAGATGTTATAGCTGTTTCACTGAGTTTTCCGCTTAATGCAAGTGCATTCATTCTGTCATATGACACTTTGCTGTTTCTGTAGAGAATATAAAAAACTCCGAAAACAAGCGCTATAGGTGCAACGACTATACATGCAACCTTTGTTACAGGAACTGCATCCATTCTCAGGAACTCAAGCCAGAATCTGCCAAGACAGTACCAGAAGAAATAGAAAATCATTAATATTCCCGGGTATTTTTTGTAATATCCCTTTTTCCACATGAAAAGGCAAATAACCATTCCGATAAAGTTCCATACTTCTTCGTAGAAGAATGTTGCGCAGAACCAGTTTCCGCCGCCACCTTCTGCTATATGGCTGTATACCTTATCCCTGAAAGCAGGTTCAACCCCGCTAGGGCTGTCTATATACACCCCGAACGGGAAACACTGGAGTTTCGGATCCGTAATAGGAAGTCCGAATGCTTCCTGGTTAAAGAAATTACCGAGTCTTCCGATTATCTGTCCTGTAAGAACAGGAACTATTACAAGGTCTGCAACGTTTCCGAAATTTGTCTGTTTCCTGTGACGGAATGAGAATATCATAACACCTATGCATCCGCCGATGATTCCGCCGATGATTGTGATTCCGCCGTCCCAGATTGCAATGGCTCTTACAAAGTCATCACCTGACTCCCACGGGAAATATTCATCTATTCTTCCAGGGAAAACATACAGTATCCTGCAGAAAATGACAGCAAGAGGAATCATCCATAAGAAAAGTTCAATGGCATCATCCGATGTGAGATTGATTTTCTTTATCTGACTGCACGCGTACAGAAGCCCCAGCAGCATACCGCATACTATGACTATTCCGTACCACCTTACTTCAATGCTTCCTATTGAGAAAGCAACCGGATTAATTCCTGCAAGAATTCCCATATATTACTCCAGTATCAGTCTTTCTGCCCCGCTCTCACGGATAGAAAGTCCGAATACGTTTTCCTTTCCGAATAACTGTTCAAGTTCAGATTTGAGTTCTTTTTCAGCTCTGTCTGCAAAAACAAGGATAGTTCCTGCAAAACCGCCACCGTGAACCCTTTCTGCTTTTACGCCCTTAAGTCCGTGGACTTTATCAAGGGCATTCTCTATACCATGATTTTTTGACTTTGGTGAGTATGTGTTCTGAAGTTTGAATCTTGAACTTAATCCAGATTCATTTACTGCCTTAAGGAACAATTCCTCATCAGCATTTTTAATTGCCCCGTAAGCAGTATCCACTCTTTCGTTCTCCTCAAAGAAATGCTCAGCTCTCAGATACGCTCTATTTGAAACGGAATTTTTCACGGATTCTTTGGATGAAATCCATAAAGAGCTGTCTATTTCCCTTAAAAGGTTCACACCGAAGAAAGAGGCAACTTCTTTCATTTCACGAGGAATAGCAGCATATTCATCGGTAAGATTAGCATGGTCTCCGCCCGTGGATATAACAAACACATCAAGGTCATCAAAAAGCCACTCGACTTTTCTCACCTCAGGATTTTCCTGATCCTCAAAATCGATATGATTTACCCCGCCAAGAGCAATTGCACACTGATCCATGAGTCCGCAAGGCTTACCAAAGTAAGCCTTCTCGGCATACTGTGATGCTTTTGCCTTAAAAACAGGGTCTACATTGTCGCTGTTATAGTAACAGCTGAGGATCTCTGCAACCATACACTCAAATGAAGATGATGATGAGACACCGGCACCCTTAGGGACAGTTGATGTCATCGTTGCTTTGAATCCGCCCACTTTCTTTCCGGAACGCAAAAAGTAGTCAACAACGCCTTTGATAAGTGCTGTCGAAGTACCGAGCTCTGAACTTAAAAAGTCAATTTTAGTTGTATCCACTTTTAAAAGAGGATATCCGCTTGATTTAATTTCTATGATGCCGTCTTCAGACGGGCATACACATGCAAGGGTATCAAAATTAATTGCAGCACAAAGTACCTTTCCTGAATTATGATCAGTATGATTCCCGACTATTTCAATTCTTCCCGGAGAAGAAAAGAAATCTGAAGGGCTGTATGAGAAAGTACTAATAAACATCTCTGAAAGTTCTGTGAATCTTTCCTTCTGAAGGGGTGCAAAATCCCCGTAGGTTTTATTAACCGTTTCAGAAAATTTTTCGCTTTCAAGAGAAATCATCACTCTACTCTCCCATTATAATAACTAGATTGTTATTATAACACCTTGATGGGTTATTATCAACAATATTTCCTTGCACTTAAAATTGACGGGTGCTATTATATTGATAGTTTATTCCAGTTTTTGGAGGCTCGAATGTCACCTAGATTATCTATTGAAGAACAGGCAAAATGCAATGTTAAATGCCTTATTGATTATGCAAAAAAGCATCTCTATTTAAATTCATACGATACAGTTTACACGGAAAACATCCTATTAGATGCACTGAAACTTACTGAACCGTATTCAGGAGAAATCAAAGAATACGATTTTTACAAAGTTATGGATGAACTTTCCTCTTATGCTGTGAAAAAAGGTATTACGGATGAGAATTCAAAACTTTTATTTGAAACAAAACTCATCGGTATCTGTATGCCTGCACCATCAAAAGTTGTTGAAATGTTTGATGAAATGACGGCATATAAAGGAATTAAGGCTGCATGTGACATGCTCTATAAGTTATCTAATGACAGCGCATACATAAGACGTCCTGACATAAACAAAAACATTATCTGGGACTATAACTCCGAAAGAGGAAAAATCATAGTTACAATTAATTTGTCAAAACCTGAAAAGACCCCTGAACAGGTAAGACTTGCTAAAGAGGCAAAAACCGGTTACCCGAAATGCATGCTCTGCAAAGATGTAATAGGTTTTTCGGGAAACGCAGCTTTCCCTGCCCGACAGACAATCAGGACTATACCGTTTGAACTTGACGGAGAGGACTGGTTCATGCAGTTCTCACCATACTCATATTTTGATCAGCATATAATCGTAATATCTGATGAACACAGGCCAATGGACATAACTGACGGCACATTCAGAAGAATCACTGACTTTTTAGATATGTTCCCTCATTATTTCATCGGTTCGAATGCACCGCTTCCGATAGTAGGAGGTTCAATACTTGCTCACGATCACTACCAGGGCGGGAATAAGGTTCTTCCTATTTTCACAAGAAAAAACAGAAAAATATTTGATGTCGCATCATGCCCTGATGTGAAACTCTCTATTGTGGACTGGTACAATTCAGTTATAAGAGTAGAAAGCAAAAACAGAGATCAGCTCCTTGAAACAGTCAACAAGGTTTATAAAGAATGGCAGGTTTATTCTGACAAATCACAGAACATAATTGCAGAAACAAAGAACGGCAAAGAAATCACTCCACATAACGCAATCACACCTTTATGTGTCAAAAATGATGACGGAAACTATCAGTTTAACTTAATACTGAGAAACAACAGGTGCGATGAAACTCATCCTTTCGGCATCTTCCACCCAGCCGCAGAACTGCACAATATAAAGCAGGAAGCAATAGGAATAATTGAAGTTGCCGGACTCTTTATTCTGCCAGGAAGACTCGCTTCCGAGTGCACTCTTATCAAGGATATCCTAACCGGTAAGGCTCCTCTTAATTTTGCTGAAATTGCAAAGGAAGATAACCCGTTATCAAAACATCTTGGTATGATAATGCAGCTTGTAAATGATAACGGCACTGCCCTTGATGATGCAAAAGCCGGTCAGGTAATTACAGATTACATTAACTCTGCATGCGAGAAAATACTTGATACAACAGCAGTATTCAAAAACGATGAAAAAGGCCAGAAAGCCTTTGAGAAATTCATCAGTAAGATAGTTGAATAAATTTTCAAATCTTACTACTATTGTTTGACAATATCGGTATTGTTTGCTATTATATTCACGCTTGGAAGAATATCGAAGCGGTCATAACGAGGCGGTCTTGAAAACCGTTTGGGTGCAAGCCCACGGGGGTTCGAATCCCTCTTCTTCCGCCAAAAG
>JAKSOR010000025.1 GCA_024405515.1 Clostridia bacterium | reverse complement strand
TAAGAAGTATTCTCAGAAGAATATAGACAAGTGGGTAAAGAAGTATAATAACATCGCAGATAAGTATGAACTGAAGTGGGAAAAGAAACTCGCAAAAAAGAATAAATAATATTTGAGGGTGTGCTTAAGGCACACCTTTTAAAGATATGATAAGAGTAGCAAGAGTAGGATTACATCATTTTGAAGAGCCGTGTATCTCCGGAGAAAACGGCAGTGGCACCATCTTTTTCACAGGATGTAATTTAAGATGTAAATTCTGCCAGAACTATGATATCTCCCACACAAACAAAGGAATAGATGTAACGGAGGATGAACTCTTCCGTCTTATGAAACATTTAAAGGCGGTCGGGGCTCATAACATTAATCTTGTAACTCCTTACATCTGGACAGACAGAATTCTTCCTGTGCTTAAAAGAGCAAAAGAAGAAATAGGACTTCCGATTGTCTGGAACTCAAGCGGATATGAAACAGTGGAGAATCTTAAAAAGCTTGAGGGAATAGTGGATATATACCTTCCTGATTTTAAATACTCACAGGATAAACTCGGAGAAGAGTATTCGGGGATAAAGAACTATTCTGACACAGCTTTTAGGGCAATATCCGAAATGAGAAGACAGCACCCTCAGGATATTTTTGATGAGAACGGAATGATGAAAGAGGGAGTCATTGTCCGTCATCTCATTCTCCCGGACGCTGTACTTAACACCAAAGGTGTTCTTAAAAAAATAAGCGAGATAGACTCTAATCTTTATGTAAGTTTAATGGGCCAGTATTTCCCGACAGAAAATGTCACGGATCATCCGTCCCTAAAAAGAAGAATAACCAAAAAAGAGTATGATGAATGTACTGACTATTTCTTTAAAACGGGACTGAAAAACGGGTTCTCCCAGGAACTCAGTTCAGCTACTGAGGAGTATGTCCCGTCTTTTGATCTTAATATATTAAAACAAATCCTTGAAAATTCAAAAAATCTCGATATTGAGTTTTAGATTCCTTCTGTTTCCTCATCTTCATGAGGGAATATAAGGTTTTCTTCCGAAATTACCTTAAATCCTGCTTCTCTTAATTTTTTAGCTGTGATGCCCCAGCCGATTTTTGCCTTATGAGAGAAAGTGCCGTCATATATGGCTCCGGCTCCGCAGGAAGGGGAATACTGCTTTAAGATGCAAAGGTCTACCTGTCTTTCTTTTGCAATTTCGACGACTCTGTCTGCGCCTTTATTAAATTCCTCGGTCAGATCCTTGCCGGAAGAAGTTATAACTCTCCCGTCTTTTATTTCACAAGGCTCTCTCGGTGTCAAAAGACCGCCGAGCTCTTCAGGACATACTGCAATAAGTTCGTTCTGTTCTGAAAACTGTTCTATGTATTTTATATAATTGTCTTCACCGTTATATTTGCATTTGATGCCGAGAAGGCATGCACTGACCAAAATCTTCATTTCTTTCTCCTGTAGTGTATCTTAGATAATATTACTATAAATGGACCATAAATTAAACCCAAATCACTGTAATTTTCCTATATTACACGAAAGGTATTTTTTTACAACATTTAGTGAAAAATATAAAAAATATTTCCATATATTGTTTGACTGTGATAACTCCGTTGTGATAAACTCTATCTAGTCTTTAAGAGCGATACGAGATATCGACAAGAACTGATTTGAATATAAAAAGTCATAACCTTGCCGATTTTGTATGCCCGGCAAGGTTTTTTTATAGAAAATTTATTTTAAAGGAGATAGATTATGGAACTGGTTTACAATGTAGAAGACAAACCAAAATTCAGTAAACTTTTAGTCTTTGCACTCCAGCAGGTTCTCGCAATCATGGCAGCAACTATTGCTGTTCCGGCAATCATCGGACTTCCGACACAGATGCCGGCTGCTATCCTCGGTGCAGGCGTAGGCACAATCGTTTACTTATTATTCACAAAATTCAAGAGCCCGGTATGTATATCATCATCATTCGCATTCCTTGATGCACTCTTCGTAGCTGTGTCATTCGGATACTGCGGAATCATGATCGGTGGTATTTTAGCAGGTCTTGTTTATGTTGTTATTGCACTTGTCATTAAGTTCGCAGGTACAGCATGGGTTTCAAAACTTATGCCTCCGGTTATCATCGGACCGACAGTCGCAATCATCGGACTTTCACTTGCTGGTTCAGCAATGGGAGACATCACAAAAGCAAACGGTTCTGTTGCAAACGGATCATACAACCTTATCGGTCTTCTCTGCGGTCTTGTAGCATTCATCGTAATCATCATCTGTTCATGCCAGAAGAAATCAAAGTCAATGAAACTCATCCCGTTCATCATCGGTATCGGTGCAGGATATGTTGTAGCTTCATTCTTCTCAATCTTCGGATATGCATGTGACGTTGATTACTTAAAGATTGTAAACTGGGACCCACTCGTAAATAACTTTGCACCACTCAAAGATGCAGCAGCATCAGCAGGAGACAAAGTTCAGGCATTCCTCACATACCCAAGATTCGCACTTGTTGAAGGTATTAAGGAAATGGCAAACGGCACAACAAACCTTGACGGTGCAGCAGTCGGTTCAATCGCACTCGCATTCATCCCAATCGCACTTGTTGTATTTGCAGAACACATCGCAGACCACAAGAACCTCGGTTCAATCATTGAAAGAGACCTTGTCGGTGAAGAACCAGGACTCACAAGAACACTCCTTGGTGACGGTGTCGGTTCAATTGCTGGTACAGTTTTCGGTATCTGCCCGAACACAACATACGGTGAATCAGTAGGTTGTGTAGCTATCACAAAGAACGCATCTGTAGTAACAATCTTAACAGCAGCTATCATGTGCATCGTATTAAGCTTCATAAGCCCTCTTATGGCACTCCTCCAGACAATCCCGAGCTGTGTAATGGGTGGTGTATGCTTAACACTTTACGGCTTCATCGCTGTCTCCGGTCTTAAGATGTTCAAAGACATCGACCTTGGCGACAACAAGAACTTATTCGTAGTATCCGCAATCCTTATCGCAGGTATCGGCGGACTCGCAATCAAGATTCCGTATGCAATCAATGATGACGGCTCTGTAGCAAAAGTTATCACAATCACATCTATTGCAACAGCATTAATCCTTGGTATCGTAACAAATGCAGTAATCAATGTAATTGAAAAGAAACAGGGTTCAGGTGAAGAAAGCTTAATCGTTGATGCAGTCGGCAAAGATGCAGGTTTTGACATCAATGAGAAAAAAGAAACAGAAGCTGAAGTAGCAACAGAAGAAAAAGACGCTGAATAATAATCAGTAATTAAAGTGTGGCGGGTAAATTGCCCGCCATACGTATATCAGGAGAATAAAAATGAAAGAATATAGTAATGTAACAATCTTTGATCATATCCTTATCCAGCATAAGGTCGCTATCTTAAGAGACAAAAACACAAGTCAGAAAGAATTCAGGGAACTTGTTGAAGAAATCACAACCCTTATGGTTTATGAAGCATTCAAAGATGTTCCTACAAAGAAAGTCATCGTTGAGACACCGCTTGAAAAATGTGAACAGAATATGGTTAAAGATGATTCCATCACAATCGTTCCTATCTTAAGAGCTGGCCTTGGCATGGTAAACGGTGTCCATGCACTTTTCCCGACAGCAAAGGTAGGTCACATCGGTTTATACAGAGATGAGGAGACGCTTGAGCCTCATGAATATTACTGCAAACTTCCTGAAAAAGTCACAGAGTCAACAGTTATCGTTCTTGACCCGATGCTTGCAACAGGCGGCAGTGCAGTAGCAGCAATTAATTTCTTAAAGAAGAGAGGCTGTAAGGATATAAGACTTATGCACATTATCGGTGTACCAGAGGGCGTTGAAGCAGTTGCCAAAGCTCATCCGGACGTAAAAATTTACGTATCAACACTTGATCGTCAGCTCAATGAAAACGGTTATATCTTACCAGGACTCGGCGATGCAGGCGACAGACTCTTCGGAACAAAATAACAGTTTCATATGCCGGGGTCATTTGGCCCCGGATTTAAAAAAATAATTAAAAGGCAGGTGGCATTATGTTTATAGCAGAGAATTTAAAAGTTAAAGACAAATCACTTGCATTATTTTTTGACAGCCTAGATAAGACGGGGAATGTACCCGTCTTTTTTACGGATGGTAAGTACCTCATTTCAAAGAGCTTCTGTGATGTGCATGTCCATTTTCGTGAGCCTGGTGCATCATACAAAGAAACCATAGCCTCAGGTTCAAGGGCTGCAGCAAGAGGCGGTTATACAACGGTATGCACCATGCCGAACTTAAATCCGTCCCCGTTTAGTCTTGAAAACCTTAAAGTCCAGACAGATATCATTAAAAAAGATGCGGTAATTGAAGTTATTCCGTACGGAAGAATTACCAAAGACACCGACGGTAGCCTTGCCGACATGGAAGACATGAAGGACATGGTCTGTGCTTTTTCTGATGACGGAAAGGGAGTTCAGGAAAAAGGCAGAATGGAAGAGGCGATGATTAAAGCCAAATCCCTAAATAAGGTGATAACCGCCCACTGTGAGGACAATTCACTTCTTAAAAAAGGCGGATGTATTCACGACGGACACTTTGCCAAAGAAAACGGTTTTACAGGAATTTCATCCGAGAGCGAATATAAACAGATAGAAAGAGATATTGAACTTTTAAAAAAGACAGGAGCCAGATATCATGTCTGTCATATATCCGCTAAGGAAAGTGTTGCCCTTATAAGAGAAGCAAAAAAAGAGGGGCTTGATATAACCTGCGAGACAGGACCTCATTATCTTGTTCTTACGGAGGATGATCTAAAGGATGAAGGAAGATTCAAGATGAACCCGCCGCTTAGGTCAGAAGAGGACAGGGCTGCACTTATTGAGGGGATTAAGGACGGGACAATCGATATGATTGCAACAGACCACGCTCCTCACTCGACCGGGGAAAAGGCAAAGGGCCTTGCCTCAAGCTCATTTGGTATTGTGGGAATTGAAACCGCATTCCCGATTCTTTATACGAATCTTGTTAAAAATGATATTATTTCCCTTGAAAAACTTATATCTCTTTTAACAGATAAACCAAGAGAAAGATTTAACATTAAAGATAACGGATATACGGTTTTTGAACTTAAAGAAGAATATAAAATAGACCCTGGTGAATTTTTATCAAAAGGAAAATCCACCCCGTTTGAAGGCAGTGAAGTATATGGGAAATGCATTCTCACTGTAATGGACGGAAAGGTCGTTTACAAAGATACAGATTTTATTGAATAGAAGGAAGAATTATGGCAAAAAGAAAAGATCTCAAAAAGATTATGATTATAGGCAGCGGTCCTATAGTTATCGGTCAGGCAGCTGAATTTGACTACGCAGGAACACAGGCATGTCTTGCACTTAAAGAAGAAGGATATGAGGTGCTACTTTGTAACTCAAACCCTGCAACAATCATGACGGATGTTCAGATTGCAGACAAGGTATATATGGAACCGTTAACCCTTGAGTATATCGCCAAGATATTAAGATACGAAAGGCCGAATGCAATCATTCCTGGTATCGGCGGACAGACCGGACTTAATATGGCCATGCAGCTTGAAAAGAAGGGAGTCTTAAGAGAGTGCGGAGTGGAACTTTTAGGCACTTCAAGCGACAGTATAGACCAGGCCGAGGACAGAGAAAAGTTCAAAGAACTCTGTATAAGCATCGGTGAACCTACAATTCCGTCCGAAATCACATACAGCGTTGAGGAAGCAGTGAAGGCGGCTGAGGATATCGGATACCCGGTAGTACTGCGTCCTGCATTCACATTAGGCGGCACGGGAGGCGGTTTTGCCAATAACGAAAAGGAACTTAAAGACCTTGCCAGAAATGCATTTGTTTTATCGCCTGTTCACCAGGTTCTTGTTGAAAAGAGCGTCAAGGGATATAAGGAAATCGAGTTTGAGATGATGAGGGATACCGATGATAACGTTATCACAATCTGCGGTATGGAAAATATTGACCCTGTCGGTGTTCATACAGGAGACTCAATGGTTGTAGCGCCAATCCTCACTCTTTCAGACCATGACCTTAAAATGCTCAATGACAGTGCAGTCAAACTCATCCGTGCATTAAAGATAAACGGAGGATGCAATGTTCAGTTTGCTCTGGATCCTGATTCAAGTCAGTACTATTTAATTGAGGTAAATCCTAGAGTTTCAAGATCCTCTGCTCTTGCATCAAAGGCAAGCGGTTATCCTATTGCAAAAGTAACTGCAAAAATAGCTGTAGGTATGACTCTTGATGAAATAGGAATTGCAAACACAACAGCCCATACGGCTCCGTCTCTTGACTATATCGTTGCCAAATTCCCGAGATTCCCGTTTGATAAATTCACTCAGGCATCAAATAAACTCGGTACCCAGATGAAGGCAACAGGAGAGGTCATGGGAATCGGTTCAAACCTTGAGGAATGTATGCTTAAATCCGTAAGAAGCTTAGAGATCGGAGTAGACCATCTTTATATGAAGAAATTCGACTCATTCTCTGAGGAAGAACTTTTAGAGTATGTAAGTGAGTTCAAGCACGATTTAATCTTTGCAGTAACGGAACTTATAAGAAGAGGAGTAGACTTAGAAAGACTTTACGGCGTCACAAAGATTACAAAATATTTCCTTGAATCAGTAAAGAAAATCACTGATATGGAGAAGGTTTTAAAAGATAATCCTTCAGATACAGCTGTTCTTGAAAAAGCAAAGAAGATGGGATTTGCGGACAGCTTTATCTCAAAACTCTGGAATATAAAAGAGACGGAAATCTTTGCTATGAGACAGAAAAACAGGATAGTCCCTGTTTATAAGATGGCAGATACTCTTCATACCGGTGCATATATACCGTATTTCTATTCAACATACGAAGGAAAGACAGAAACCATTATTTCAGATAAGAAAAAGATTATCGTTCTCGGAGCAGGTCCGATAAGAATCGGTCAGGGCGTTGAATTTGACTATTCAACAGTTCATGCGGTCTGGACAATCAAGAAAGCAGGATACGAGGCGATAATAATTAATAACAACCCTGAAACAGTTTCCACAGACTATACAACTTCCGATAAACTCTATTTTGAGCCGTTAACTCCGGAAGATGTTCTTAATATCATTGAGATTGAAAAACCGGAAGGTGTCATTGCATCACTCGGCGGGCAGACTGCTATTAACCTTGCAAAACCGTTAAGTTTAAGAGGCGTTAAGATTATTGGCACGGACTGCGATGCAATAGATAAGGCTGAAGACAGAGATCTTTTTGAAAAACTTTTGGAAGAACTTAATATTCCTGAGCCGAAAGGTCAGGCTGTAACATCCATAGAAAAGGGCGTAAAAGCGGCAGAGGAGATTGGTTATCCGGTTCTTGTGCGTCCGTCATTTGTCTTAGGCGGCAGGGCAATGCAGATTGTTGCTAACGAAAAACAGCTCCGTCATTACTTAAAGACAGCCGTTGAGATAGATGAGGATAAACCGGTTCTTGTAGATAAATATATAGTCGGAAAAGAAGTCGAGGTGGATGCTATCTGTGACGGAAGGGATGTATTTGTGCCTGGTATAATGGAACTTGTCGAAAGAACAGGTATCCACTCGGGAGACTCAATAAGCATTTATCCGTCTTTTAGTATTTCAAACAAGGTAAAAGGATTAATTCTTCAATATGCCAAAGCTCTCGGCCTTAAGATAGGCATCAAAGGACTTTATAATATCCAGTTTATCGTAGATAAAAACGATAATGTGTTTATAATTGAAGTTAACCCTAGATCCTCAAGAACAGTTCCGTTCCTTTCTAAGTCCACAGGATACAGCCTTGCTGATATAGCAACTGATGTAATACTCGGAAAGTCGTTAAAGGAACTCGGGATATTCGACCTTTATCCTGAAGAGAAGAAGAGATGGTATGCAAAAGCTCCTGTATTCTCATTCAATAAGATAAAAGGACTCGATGCATATCTTTCACCTGAAATGAAATCAACCGGTGAGGCAATAGGTTACGATGATAAATTAAACAGGGCACTCTTCAAAGCACTTCAGGCAACAGGTATGAAATTAAGAACATACGGAACAGTACTTGTTACTGTCTGTGATGCTGACAAACAGGAAGCTCTTCCGCTTATAAGACGTTTTTATAACCTTGGATTCAATATTGAAGCTACAGCCGGTACGGCAAAATTCTTAAAGGAAAACGGAATTAGAACACATGCCGTAAAGAAGATAAGCGAAAACGCGGATGAACTCCCTGACAGACTCAGAATGGGACATATATCCTACGTAATAAACACAAGCGATGTTTCAAGCATGGGAACAGTAAACGATGGTTATATGATAAGAATGATATCAACAGAGAACAATATCACTATGTTTACATCATTAGATACAGTAAGCGTGCTTTTAGACGTTCTTGAGGAGACAACCATCACTGTATCAACAATCAATTCATAATATGGAAAAGGTAATATATAAATTAAAATCTAATACAGCGTTAACTGACAGCGTCTTTAAAATGGTGCTTGAAGGAGATACAAAGAGTATCACTGCTTCGGGCCAGTTCGTTAACATACTGATTGATGGACTTTATCTAAGACGCCCGATTTCAGTCTGCGACTACGATGAAAACTCTCTTACACTTATTTATAAGGTGGTAGGAAAAGGCACTGAGAAACTCTCAAAGATGACACACGGCAGGCTGGATATATTAACCGGTCTCGGGAATGGCTATAATCTTTCAAAGAGCGGGAATAAACCACTGCTTATCGGCGGTGGTGCAGGTGTTCCTCCTCTTTATAATCTCTGTAAAAAGCTTATTAATGAAGGAAAGAAGGTAACAGTTATTCTCGGCTTTAATAAAAAGGAAGCGGTTTTCTTTGAGAATGAATTCAGAAGTCTTGGTGCTGAAGTGTATGTGGCAACAGCGGACGGAAGCTACGGGACAAAAGGTTTTGTCACGGATATTATGAAAGATTTAACTTACTCATATTTTTATACATGCGGTCCTGAAATGATGCTTAAAGCAATAGATAAAATTGCAAAGACAAGCGGACAGCTTTCTTTTGAGGAGAGAATGGGATGCGGATTCGGCGCATGTATGGGATGCTCATGCAAAACAAAATACGGCAATAAGAGAATATGTAAGGACGGCCCTGTTCTTGAAAGGGAGGAAATAATATGGTAGATACAAAAGTTGTTCTTTCAGGATGGGAAATAGATAACCCTGTTATTCCGGCCAGCGGAACATTCGGATACGGAAAGGAGTTCAGTGAACTTTACGATATAAATATCTTAGGAAGTTTCTCGTTCAAGGGAACAACACTTGAGGAGAGATTCGGAAATCCGACCCCTAGAATCTGCGACTGTGCTTCCGGTATGATTAATTCGGTAGGCCTTCAGAACCCTGGTGCAAAGCATGTGCTTGAAAAAGAGCTCCCTGAAATGGATAAATACTTTAAGAAAAAGGTAATTGCCAATGTCAGCGGATTTTCAGTAGAAGAATATGCAGAAACTGTTGAAATCCTGGATGCTTCGGAGAAAATCGGACTTTTCGAGATAAATATTAGCTGTCCTAACGTTCATAACGGCGGTATGGCTTTCGGTACAAAACCGGAAAATGCAGCAGCAGTCACAAAAGCAGTAAAAGCGGTGACAAAGAAGCCTGTCTACATAAAACTTTCACCGAATGTTACAGATATAACAGAAATCGCAAGAGCCTGCGAGGATGCAGGGGCAGACGGATTAAGCCTTATTAACACAATGCTCGGAATGAGAATAGACCTTAATAAGAAAAAACCTGTACTTGCAAACAAAACGGGCGGATTTTCAGGAAGAGCCATATTCCCGATAGCGCTCCGTTTTGTATATCAGGTATATGAAGCAGTAAAAATTCCTGTAATCGGAATGGGAGGAGTAGCAACAGCTGAAGATGTAATTGAGATGATGCTGGCGGGAGCCACGGCAGTTGAGGTCGGGGCAGAGAACCTTGTCAATCCGTATGCATCTAAAGAAATTATCGAGGCATTGCCGCTTGCTATGGAAAAATATAAAATAAACAGCTTAAAAGATATTATCGGAGGTGCACATAATGGCTAAGGATGTAATTATCGCACTTGATTTTGATACAAAGGAAAAGGTGTTTTCTTTCCTGGATTTATTTAAGGATAAAAAACCTTTTGTAAAAATCGGCATGGAACTGTTTTATGCAGAAGGAGCAGAAATGGTAAGGGAATTAAAGAGAAGAGGACATAAGATCTTTTTAGACCTTAAGCTTCACGATATCCCGAACACTGTTAAAAAGACAATGCATGTTTTAAGCGGACTCGATGTCGATATGACAAATCTTCATGCCGGCGGAACCAAAAAGATGATGGAATTCGCACTTGAGGGACTTATCCGCGAAGACGGGACAAGGCCTATCCTTATTGCCGTGACACAGCTTACAAGTACAGATCAGGAAGCCCTTGAAAATGATCTTCTGATTCATGAGCCTATAGACAGGGTAGTCATGCACTATGCAAAAAACGCAAAAGATGCAGGTCTTGACGGAGTCGTATGCTCACCGCTTGAGGCTGAAAAAGTACACAGCACCTGCGGAGAGAATTTTATCACGGTAACCCCTGGAGTAAGATTTGCAGACGGGGATAAGGGAGACCAGAAGAGAGTCATGACACCAGCGGAGGCAAGAAAGATAGGTTCTGACTATATAGTAGTCGGACGCCCAATAACAGCAGCAGAAGATCCTGTTGCAGCATATGAAAGATGCGTAAAAGAATTTTTAGGATAGGAGACAGATATGACAGATATTGAGAAAAAGATAGCTTCGGATTTATTATCAATTAAGGCAGTATTCTTCAGACCGGAAGAACCGTTTACATGGGCCAGTGGTATTAAAAGCCCGGTTTACTGTGACAACAGACTCACTTTAACTGCCGTTAATGTCAGATGCGATGTTGAAAACGCAATTGCCGAGACAGTAAAAAGGGAATACCCTGAGGCAGAAGTTTTAATGGGAACATCGACAGCAGGTATTGCCCATGCAGCAATAAGCGCACACATTTTAGGACTTCCGATGGGATATGTGAGAAGCGGTAATAAGGACCACGGAAGGCAGAACCGGATTGAAGGCAAACTTGAAAAAGGACAGAAAGTTGTAGTAATTGAGGACCTTATTTCAACAGGCGGAAGTGTAATTGAGGTAGTGGATGCTTTAAGAGAGGAAGGAGCTGTTGTTCTCGGAGTGGTAAGCATCTTTACATACGGTATGCAGAAGGGATTAGACAGGTTAAAAGAAGCTGATGTGAAAAATGTATCACTTACTAATTTTGACTGCATTGCTGAAATTGCAGCACAGGAAAACTACATTAAAAAAGAAGATATAGAAAAACTTATTAAGTTCAGAAATAATCCTAGTGATGAAAGCTGGATAGGAGCATAAAATGAGACATTTATTAAATATTCTCGATTTAAGTACGGATGAGCTTGATGAGCTTATAAAAACAGCCCTTGATATTAAGGCCAATCCTTTAAAATATCAGGATATGTGTGCACACAAAACTCTTGCCACACTGTTCTTTGAACCATCCACGAGAACGAGATTATCTTTTGAGTCTGCCATGATATCTCTTGGCGGAAGCGTGATAGGGTTCTCTTCAGCAAACAGTTCATCGGCTGCAAAAGGAGAAAGCGTGGCAGATACGGCAACTGTTGTTTCAGGTTACATTGATATAATCGCAATGCGTCACCCTAAAGAAGGCGCGGCATATGTTGCTTCAAAGCATTCAAAAGTCCCGCTTATTAATGCCGGAGACGGAGGGCATTTTCATCCTACACAGACTCTTGCGGATTTATGCACGATTTATTCGGATAAGGGCAGACTTGATAACCTTACAATAGGAATCTGCGGAGATCTTAAATACGGAAGAACCGTGCACTCACTAATCGGTGCTATGGTCAGATATAAAAATATAAAATTTGTTCTTATATCTCCTAAAGAACTCGCTCTTCCTGATTTTGTTAAGAAGAATATTCTTGATGAGAAGGGAATTGAATATATAGAGACCACATCACTTGAGGACAGTATCCCGTCTCTTGATATTTTATATATGACAAGAATTCAGAAAGAGAGATTTCTTGATGCCGATGAGTATGAAAGACTTAAAGACAGCTATGTTCTAACTGAAGAAAAGATGCAGCTAGCAAAAGAAGATATGTATGTTCTTCATCCGCTTCCTAGAGTCAATGAGATATCTGTTAAGGTGGACAGTGACAGGCGTGCAAGTTATTTCAGACAGACTGAATACGGCAAGTATATGAGAATGGCACTGATATTAAAACTTCTTAAAGAAAAGGACAGTGCAAAAGCTGAGGACAGGGAGTCTTATCCTACGGATAAAAAGTGTAAAAATGAGCACTGCATACTGACAACAGAACAGGAACTGGAACATTTGTGCTACAGGGATGAGAAGGGTATAGTAAGGTGTCTTTACTGTGACTCTGAGCTGTAAATGAAAAGCAGGATTTCGGTCCTGCTTTTAAATTATTTGTTTTTTCCTATTGGTTTTATATTCTGCTCAGGTTCTTTAATTTCTTTTTTCTGTTCCTGTTTGACAGGTTCCTTATTGTTTTCCACCAGAGGTTTATCATTGGTTACTGCTTTGAGATTGTTATTAAGTTCACTCTGTTTTTTGTTAAGGTCCTGATTTTCAGATTTGTTTAATTTGGCATCTTTTGATGAAAGAGTCTCTTGAACTTTGTCAATACCTTTATATTTTTCTGAGTTATATTCGCGGGTTTTATCTGTTAGTTCTGTTATTTCAGCATCTTTAATCCCGAGGATTTTAAGATCGTTTTTTACTTGGTCAATCATTTTCCCTTCTCTGTAATAGTTAATAGGGTGTAAGATTATGCTTAGAAGTCCTCTTGAATTGTGAATCTTGTTAAGGTCATAAAGGAATCTGGATTTATCCTGAACCTCAAAATTTGAGAAGGTATTAATGTCATTTAATGTTTTTGCTATATCGCTGTACCCCTGTTCTCCGATTTTGAACTCTTCAAATTCGTTTAGATTTTCTGCAGTGAAATTAAGATGCTGCTGCCTGTACTGACGGGCTTTTAGATACTTGTTTTTCTCTGCTTTCGTCATATACTGCTTTGATAGATCTTTCCTGTTTTCGTCTATGGTTTCATTAAGTTCCTTGCTTAAGTTGTTCAGGGTTCTTGAAATGGTATCATGGTTTGTAAATTGCTTTTCCTCGATTGTTTCCTGATCATCGGTTTCAAGAATCTTTTCATACTTTGGAACATTCTTCTCATTTAAAGTCTTTGCAGTGGATTTTTCGTTAAATTCGACTAGCTTGCTTCTTTGCTTGAAACCTAACGAAAGAGTATAATTTTTTCCTTCAGCTGTTTTTCTTAAGATTCTGTTTTTTGCACTCTGAGCTATAGCTATGCTAGGTACAACATATTTCTTTGCATCTTCAATGGATTGTGTTGTAAGTTTGTTTAAATCATAATCATCTTCTTCGCATTTATGAAGTTCTTCAATCTTATTGAAGATTTTATCAAGGTTACTAAGGTTAGAGGAGATTGCATCATCTTTAAGGCTGATGCGACGGTCTAACAAACTGACTATTTCCGGTTCGTTTGAAGATTTTTGTTCCTGGGATACATCTTCTTGTTTAATGCTTGATTTATCAGTTCCGTCTATTATGCTTTTCAATATTTCTTCATTTTCTTTATAATCAGCTTTTTTAAGTACGGTGATTCCTTCTTTATTAAGTTCTTTTTCGGTCCTTTTATATATTAGTTTGTCACCGAAAAGTTCTTTCATTTCATCTAAAGAAACCCCACCTTTGACAAGAAGATTTTTGATTACATAATTGAGCTCTTCTGCATCTCTTTTCTTAAGGTTGTTGACTATTTCTGCTTTTAATGGCTCAGGAGTGTTAGCTATTTTTTCATTAATTTTCTCCTGAATAATTTTCTCAGCAGCTTCTTTATTTTCTTGAATGTCAGCACCGGAATTCTCTACTTCTTTACGGACAGTAGTTTCATAATATTTGTAAAACAACTTATTCAGTTTCTCAGGGTCGCTTTCTATTTTGCCCCATTTTGCCGCAATTTCCTGTGCGTAAGCTTTAAACTGAACATAGTTTCTAACCGATTTGCCTTTTGAGTTGACGAAAGGATTCTTAATCATTCTAGTTCTCCTATTAATTCTTTTGTATCTCTATTCTATATTATCATTAAAGACAAGATAGAGACAAATTATATTAGTTCCGAGAAATATTCAGTCTCTATGTCCCGGAACCTGTTAGCTCTAGAGCGTTTTGTTGCATAAGTGTTTGCTAAAAACATTAAAATACATGTGCAGACTAAAAGATAAGGAAGGAAATCAAAAGTGGTAAGAGGGGCAATTATACCAAATGCTATCGATATATACCAGCCTACAGCATACGCTCCGCCCATCAGTATTCCTGTAATATCTGCCGAATATTTTTTTCCGAATCTCTTCGGAATAAGCTGCAGTGAAGTAGGGAAGAAAGGCCCAAGTCCCAGCCCGATAAGCAAAAATCCGACAAGGGATTTATCACCGACAGGAAGGGCGAATACTATGATGCCGAGAGCTACTGAAGCGGTGCTTAAAGTTAGAAGCTGATTTTCGCTGAGTTTAATTGAGAGGAAACCGCTGATAAATCTGCTTACCATTATTCCGCCGTAGTAAAGAGATACCCATCTTGCAGCATTTGCCGGGTCCACGCTTTTTGAGTTAACAGCATAACTTGCCCCCCAGGTTCCGAGCATAAACTCCATCGCACAGTAGAATCCGAGTGCTAAAATTGCGCCGATAAGACCTTTAGATGTAAATATTTCCTTTAAAGACGTACGC
>JAKSOR010000024.1 GCA_024405515.1 Clostridia bacterium | reverse complement strand
GAAATCCCACCGGATTTTCCGATGGGACCTCATATATGAAAGGTTTGACATTATTCGTTTTTATCAGAATCTTCTTTGTTTTTCAGATACTCCTCTGCAAGTTTTTTCTTTTCCTCGTCAGACATCGTATCTATATAATCCTGTTTGTTTTTCTCTTTCTCAAGTTTTACCTTGTCCTGGACAATGCCTGCAACAAACAGTCCGAACACAACGCAGAGCGGGATGACTATAAGCACAACATATCCGTACCATTTTGTCAGGAAATTCCTGAGGCCTGATATTAAGGATGATGTCTTTACATATCTGGCCTTTACTGCACTCCTTTCGAGCTGCCAGTCATCGACTTTAACGCTGTCTGAACCGTATTTATTGTCTCCTGCAGTCTTAATATACTTTACAGAGCCATCATCGTTATAAACGATTTCATATATTCTGTGGGTTTCGTTCTGTCCCTTAAGTCTGCCTGATGGTGCCGTAAAGGTAATTATGTCCCCTACTTTCACTTCCTCACCGGCATCAACCTTTTTCGCGATTATTATCTCGCCCGGTTTTATTGTCGGATCCATACTGTCTGTCAGGACATTATAGAGGCTGTAACCGAATACGGATGAATCCGTGCCGGTTTTTCTCTGCCACAAAAGAAGTGCTGCAACTACTACAAGAAAAACGAATATCAGTGCAATGATAACCGTTGAGACGATATCATATATCTTCCTGGCTTTGGACTTTTCGGCCTTTACCTTCTCAGACATCAGTTATCGCCTTCGTTTTCAGGATTTTCTTCAGGTTTATGGAGTTTTATTCCCTTTACTGTCTTCATTCCGCTTCCGATATCATACGGATTATCGAGAGCAGCGATTCCCATTCCGCCTGAGAATTTTGCATCTTTCACGCCTTCCTGAACTATAAGTTCAGAATGCGGTTTGTATCCTTCTGCCTCTTCAGGCACTTCTTCTTTCTTCTTCCTGGACTTTGATTTCTTCGGTTTTTCGGCAGGTGCCTCTTCTTTTACAGGTTCAGCTGATTCTGCAGGTGCCGGTTCTGCTATGACAGGTTCTTCAGCTGGTTTTTCCTCTTGAACAGGAACCGGTTCAGGAATTACTTCCTCTTCCTCGTGTCTAATAACAGGTTTGCTGAAGTTTCCGGTCTTTAATGCAAACGGATCATCATTTCCTGCAAGGATATTGATTCCGCCTACCTGAACCTTGCTTTCGTCAACCGGAGTTATGTTCTTCTTTTTCTTCTTCGGTTTCTTGGTTTCCTCTATCTTGAATGCGTCATGTGCAGGAACGGCTTCAGTGAACTTGATTCCGCTTCTTTCACCTGCTGCATCAACAGGCTGTGTCTGAATCTCTTCTTTTACAGGTGCTGCTGTTTCTTTAGGGGCCTCATCCGCCGGAGGTGTATACTGTCTGTTTGTCCTTAATGCCTCATCATTTTCCAAAGGCATCTTATCATTCATAAAGTCGAGGACTTTGTCTATTACAGCATCCTTCTTCGCTTTCTTATCCTCAGCTTTCTTGTTATCCTCGTATTCTTTATTGACTTCGTCAATCTGCGGATTGTCAAGATCGAGTTTCTCATCCGGATTTACTGTAAGTTTTTCTTTCTCGATGGCTTTCTTTTCCTCTTCCTTGCGTTTTTCTATCTTTGCCTTCTGAGCTTCGAACGGATCTACGCCGAAGAACGTTGTTGAGTCATCCTTAATACCTGCTGCCATGTCATCTTTTGCTTTTCTGAATGCAGCGGTACGTTTTTCAATATCCTCTTTCCTTCTTCTGATTCTTTCCTGTCTGTCTCTTTCATCAAGTTCATCCTGTTTAATCTTTCTGTAACTGTTGAGACAGCGGTCAATTGCATCTTTGACCTTGATGATTTCTTCCTGTTTGATTTTGTCATCATCAGGACGTTTGAAGAGTTTTCTGACCTCAAATAAGTGCTGGTCGAATTTATCGGCATCAGGCTCAAGATCAAGTTCGTTTTCGACTTCCCTAGGAGCCATTTCCTTGAATTTTTCGACCTCGATGATCTTTTCGACTTCAACGATAACTTCTTTTTCGACTTCCTCTATTTCCTTCTCTTTCTCTTCAGGAGGCGGTGGCGGAAGTTCTGTCTCACCTTCATCACTGTCCTGAGGTTTTACTTCCTCAACCCTTTCTTCATCATCCTGATTCTCGATTTCATCCTCGAGTTTCTGGGCGTACTCATCCCTGTCAAGATTATCCTTTTCAAAGTCCATCTCACCGACACGGAGGAAATCAGCGAATTCCTTGTCTTCCATATCCATATCGGACTCACACTGGTCATACAGGGATTCGAAAATCATCGTATTGAGAGTGACAAGTTCTCTTAACCTGTCTTTTGAATCTTTCTCAATCTCATAATCCTCAACTTCATCGGATGTGGAGAAACCGGCTGTAACATTGTATGTTTCAACGAACTGCCAGAGTGTTAAGGCTTTTTTAAAGTTAGGTTCCTTCAAAATAACGTTTGTTCTCATGATAGGCGGCCTTACAGGTGCCGAGTTTCTCATGGATTTTGCAAACGAAGATGAAAGGAAGTCTGTAATAATTCGGTCGATTTTTGCTACTCTTTCTACCTTGGTAAGAGTCTCAGGATCGAGTCTCATAACCTCGTCAAAAGAGAGCTGAGCGAAGTACTCAGTACGCATTGTTACCTTCTTAGAAGGTAAACTGTACTTTGACTCAAGGTCAAGTTCAAGAACGTCCTGAGTTGCCGTTGCTTTTTTGATCTTATCGTAACGCATTGTTACGAAGTCTTTTAATTTTAATAAAAGAGTGTATATGAATCTGTTTTCGTAAATCTCGAATGATTCTTCTTTTGAAATATTAAGAATCTTGGAAGGTGTGACTGAACCGTCCTTATCAACCTTGGAAATCATATTGGTGTGCTGAGCAAGGAACTTGATTGATTCGGTTGAAATGGATTTTGCAAGTGCTACGTCGACTATATCTTCTTCCTGAACGATGAATTTACGAGGATTTCGGACAATTGTATCGAGGTTTGGAAGAACATCTTCAATTGTCGCAATCCAGTCAAGCGAAATATCCTGAATGAGTCTCTTCTTGGCAAGTTTGAAATCGGATGTACCTTTTAATACCCTTGCCTTAAACTGCTCATAGAAATCATCACCATTAAGCATAGTGGTGATTTTTTTAGCATATTGCCTGTATACATCTCTTGTAATTGGTCCGTCTGCCATTATGAGCGCCTTTTTTGTTATTAAGGTATGCGCACGCGCACACCCTAATTAATAGATTAGAAGAGTTTCTTCAGTCTTTCGATATATTCTTTTGATTCCTGCATATTCTCTTCTCCGAAAAGTTCTGAGAGGTAGAGAATAAGTCCGTCGATTTCGTCACGGATGTATGACAAGTTCAGTGATTCAAACTTTCTGAAAATTTTGTTACAGAGAACGTAGTCAAGTCCGTCGATTTCAGTTCCGCCGCATCCTACATAGGACGGAACGAATTCCTTAAGCTGTTTTACAATTCGGTTACCGAATGCAAGTCTGAAATGTTCGATTACATAGTCATCAAGCATGTTAACCTTATCAAGAACTTCCTGGGAAACTTTGTAGATTTCCTGGGACTCTTTGAACATTGCCTCTAAGTGTTTATATGAAATATAAATGTTGTCTGCCCAAGGAGCTTCGAAAGGAACACCCTTACTGTTGATGTTAATCGGCATGGCTCGGTCGTAAACCTTATCTGAAATAGCGAATGTCGAGTCATCGTTGTTAGCGGTTCCGATAAACCACATATTCTGAGGAAGTCTGAAACGTCCTTTTTCAATATGTTTAGGGTCGTTAGGCCATCCTGAAGGAACAAGGTCAACAATCCACTCATCACGGGACGGCATTTCAAGAATGGAAAGCATTTCTGCAAAATAGTACTCTACACGGGCGATGTTCATTTCGTCGAGAACGGTAAGATAAATCTGATCGTTCCATGTAGCTTCATACATCTTCTTTAATACTTCGGTTTCATTGAAACGCTTTGTGAATTCGTTGAAGTATCCGAAAAGCTCGGTACGGTCACGCCATGAAGGCTGAACTGATGCAATTGTTGCCGGGTTGTTAAGGAAAATTCCCATAGCATGCGGCAGGGATGTTTTACCGGTACCGGAAATACCCTGCAGGATCATAAGTCTTGATGTGGACATACCTGCTATGAAAAGTCTTATAATTCTCGGCTGATAGAACAGTTTCATACGGGAACAGGCAAAGTTTCTGAAACGGTCACAGATTTCAGGGAGTGAAATCTCGTCATCGTACACAGGAGGGACATAATCTGCATAAAGTTTGTCAATTTCCGTAAGTTTGTAGAAACGTGACTCGCCTTCCTTGATTTTGCCTTCTTCTCCTTCGCCTTCCTCACCTTCTTCGCCGTTATAGTTACCGATATCGGAAACCTTCATACCTAAAATTCTGTCTTTTTCAGCGGAGAGTTTGATAATCTGTCTCTTGAGATTTGCGCACTCATCAACAAGGTCCTGCGGAAGAACCTTCTGTTTTGAGAGTCTGTTAAGTTTTCTTAATCCTAATATAAGAAGAACGATTGCTGCAATAATGGCTGCTGCAATAAGAACAATGAATAAAATTGAAACAGCCCATTCACCTGCACCGAAGTTACCGGTGTAGTTTACAAATGAATCCCTATACCCTTCATTATAGAAAATATGTATTAAGCCCCAGAAAATACTTCCGATGCCTTTATCATAGAAGGAACCCAAGAATGCTTTTAAAAAGTCTGATACTAATGTGAAATTCATAATCCTGGCCTCGTGTCAAATATGACAGGTGTTAAACCTGCTGTACAATTTTGCGCTGGTTGATACAGATAACTGATGATTAGTCTTCTTTTGTTTCTTCGGAAGCTTCAGCCGGGGCTTCTTCCTGAGGAGCCTCTTCCTTTACTTCTTCAGTGACTTCAGCGTTATCCTGTTCACCGGCATCTGCCAGATTATCAGAATCGTCTTTTTTAAGTGATGCGAGATATTCTTCTGCAATACGGCGCTTCTCGTCTTCGGAGAGATCTCCTGACTCGACAGCTACTGTCTTTGCAACTTTTTCTTTCTCGAGTTTTGCAATGACAAGTGTTCTGATAAGTACAAATGCGTAGATGACGAATAAGAGAATAAGCGGGAGAACAATAACACAGAAGAAACGTGTCTTCATGCCCTGTCCGGCATTTTCAGTGTCCTGAATCCAGTTGGAGAAACCACCGACGCCTTTGAGCATTTTACCTGCTGTGAAATTGCCGGCCTCATCAACAGAACCCCAGGTTGCCACAACCTTGGATACTGAAACTGAACCCGGGTCCCAAGTTCCGTCATTTGTACCTATTGCTGCTTTCCAGTCTCCGCCTTTCTTATCACCACGTGTGTAGAGATTGTTTCCGTCTACTTTCATGATTCTGTGGGTATTGAAGGCTTCGTACATTGTTCCGTTTACATTGATAGTAGTCTTGAAAGTAATAACCATACCCGGTTTTAAGACATCGCCCTCTTTGTAAGCGTTGGAAATAAGCACGTCACTTGTGTTGAAAGTCGGGGACATAGAATCAGATGCTACGTTCATGTAGATCTTGTCACCGAATCTTGTAAGTCTGTCGTCGTTTGTTGAACCGGCAATAATAAAGATTGCCACGACGAGTGCAAATACTACTATGCAGACACATACTGCATTTCCTATCCAGCCAAGAATATTTCTTGTTTTCTGCTGTTTAGGAGTGAGTTCCTTGCGTTTTTTTGCTTCCATAAAAACTCCCTTGCATCACTAGGATGCTACCTTTTGCTGACTGCCATCTCCCCCAATGCTTTTTGCCCTGATACCATGCGTCCTCCGCACAGCTGAGATTAATAACAGGCGCTATTGACATCACCGGGTCATGCTTTTTGCCCTCTAACCAGTGCTTATGAAATAAGGTCTGGCTTTACCCGAATGACTTTGCTGAAAAACGGTATAATTTGCACTATACCAATGTGATTTTACAAAAAAGAAATGCAAGTGTCAACTTAATATTTAAATATTAATGCATGGAAAAGTGCCTGAAACAGTGGAAATCAGCTGTTTTCAGCCCTCAAGATAACGTTTCATTACCTGTTCTTTTGAAATAATGCCGTCTGTAGCTCCGAGTGTCTCTACAGTGAAAGAAGCAGCGGCGCACGCAAATTTTCCGCAGTTCTCAGCGTCCATTCCGTCAAGAAGAGCACAGATAAAAGCAGCGGCAAATGTATCTCCAGCCCCCGTTGAATCCAGTGCTTTTACATTACGGGCAGGCACTCTGATTAACTTGTCTTTAGTCCTAATAAGGCATCCTTTCTTTCCGAGTTTAATGACGGCACATTTTACTCCGTTTTCGATAAGAATATCAGCATTTTTCACCGGATCAGAAATACCGGTAAGAAGAGCAATTTCCTCCTCGTTCGGGTAAATAAAATCAATATATTTAAGAAGCGGTTTTATGTCACTGATGGTTTCGCCGTTCTTCCTTTTTGTCATATCAACACACAGTATCTTCTCCTGCTTTTTCACTTCGGCAAAAATCTTTTCCATTTCACTGATTCCAAGAAGCGGTGATATAAACATACCAGCAAAGCTTACCACATCACCAAGGTTTTCAAGAGACGGAATAATATCATCAAGAGCCAGCTTTCTTAAATTGGATTCAGGGTTTGTTAGAAAGTATCTTTCACCATCGTTATCGACAAGTACAATGTTAATAGCCGATGTTAAAGTATCGAGAATGCGCACTTTATCTATCGATACTGCATTTTCAGATAAAAATCCGAGAATCTTTCTTCCTGCCTCATCACTGCCGATATTTGATATAAGTTCTGTCTTTTTGCCAAGTCTTGAAAGCACAATACTTTCGTTAAGAGCATCTCCTCCGAAAGAGAGTCGGGTTGAAGAAACAGGCATAGATCCAGAATCAAAAACACTTCTGTCCACGCCTTTTACAAGAACATCTATTACTCCTGAACCTATAACCGAAACATCCATATTATCTCTTTGAGTGGTCCTCGTTTATCTTTCTTAATACCGAAGCAAGCTGTGTATAATTCGAGATTACATATTTGTATTTGCTAGGGTCTTTTGTGTTGAATTTGTTCTTATATTTTATACCGGTTCCCCCTGCCTGTTCCCACTCATTAATATTCTTTGAGTAGTCATCAACAAGGATATCGTAAATGTCCATTTTCCTTCCGATTCTTTCTTCTACTTTTTCTGATTTAATCTCTCCGAGTTTTGTGAAGATGACATTCTCTTTTTTTGCTTCAGGAAGGTACTTCTTGAGCCATGCGATTTTTTCCTTTATACAGTACGGTGTATCCACACATGCTGAGACAATATATACATTGTCCGGGAAAATCGCTGCAATATTGTTAAGTTCATCCAAAAAAGGAAGCGGTCCTAAATTTTCATAGAATCCTTCTTCCCTTATAACTGTCAGAACATCATCAACATGGCGATCACAGCCAAAGTCGACAATTGTGTCATCCATATCAAAAAATAATGTAAAATTCTTCTTTCCCATAGTCTATATATTTTATCCCGCATTTTTTAAATGTAAAGAAAAACGGGTAAAATTACATTTCTTATTTAAATCAGCACACCGAATATACTGTCACTGTTTTTCAGCCATCAATCTTCTTAAGGATGTTGTTATATTTTTTCACCCATTTAGATACACGTTTTTCATCATATTTTTCTGGTATCTTCATGGCCGTCTTCTTTCCTTTTACTCCTCTTATCATCCATTTTGCTGTTTCAAAAATAATACCAGGGCGTTTAAGGATAATGAAAACTTTTTTAATTATTTTTCCTGCAGTCAGTTTGTTCGGATTATCCTTTTCCGTCGATACAAGGCCCATATCCTCATTAGTTACAGCGCCACAGCCGAAAAGCCAGTTCAGTTTCTTTACATTAATATTAAGAACCCATCTCTTAACTATATCGACAAATGTGTATTTGGCACCGAGTTCGTGATAGTATTTAACCTGATACGGCCAGAGATCAGCTGCCTTAAAGTCTTTGACTTTATTATCAATAATTGTATCCGTAAGCCATGTTGCAGCTTTAAAAGATGCCTCTATACCGGAGCCCATCATAGGCATTGTCATAAATGCAGCATCTCCGATAACCACATAACCATCAGCACACATGGATGCGATAGGTCCTCTTAAAGGCAGAGTTCCCGTTGCTCCCTCTTTAATCACATCATATGAGAAGAAATCATGGTTTTTATGCAGCTTTTCGACAGCATTCTCTATTTCTTCTTTTGATGTTTTCCCTATTCTTCCGATAAAAACATCAACTTCATCCCTGTCGTTCAGGTTACACCATGAAAGACCGACTGAATTTAAGTGTTTTATATAAATATTTCTGTCAGGATCAGGCACCGCTGTTCCCGGAGTATGCTTGTAAAAACCTCTCCATGCGAACATCACATCTATATCCCTAGGTTGAGCCTGAATACAGAACTTTGACGGGACCTGGGTCCTGAACGGTGAATATAGACCTGATGAGTCTATGACTAAGTCATAGAGCTTATCTTCTCCGTTCACTTTTAGCCCTGTTACTCTGTCGTCCTTTACTAAAAGTTTCTCCACCTTTGTCTCAAAATAAATCTTACATCCTGCCTCGAGTGCAAGTTTTGTAAGATGCTTGCCGAGTTCCCTTCTTGATATTGATATCTCAACAAGTGGCTTTGAAAACGGAACCTTTAATGAATTTTTCTCATCCGGAGAAATGAAGAGTCTGTGCCCTTTATCTGTATATATCTCCCTCGGAGGATTTTCTATACCGCAGTTTTCAAAAATATCAAAGCGGATATCATCATACCAGTCATGTGAAAGTTTATCAGGAGCCCTGAGTTCAAAAATGTCGACTTCAAATCCGGCCTTTGCAAGTTTCATTCCTGCAACAGACCCGCCTGCACCGAAACCTATAATACCTATTTTCATATTACCTCTCAATTCCAAGCATTAAAAGTGCCTGCAGTACCTCAAGTTCCTCATCTGAATACTTTGAGAAGAATTTACGTGCGAAGCTGTCATGGGCAATACTGATTTTTCTTGCTGCCGTGTCACCTTTAGATGTTCTTATTATATTCTGTTCTCTTTTATCTACGGCGGATCTTGTAATTTCAATAAGACCTTTTGACTGAAGCTCCTTAACACTCCTTGAAAGAAGGGCTTTGGATACATCAATGGATTTTGCTATTTCTGATGCTGTTATAATTGAATCCACAGCAACAAGGACCTGAGTTGCATTCGGTGAAAGGTCATATTCCTTAAGTGCTTCATCGATATACTCATTATATGATTTGAGCACCTGTCTGAACGTTGAAAGATAAAGTGCAAGGTCTTTTGAATTCATAATTTATCTCCGTAAATAAAGTTAACAAGTAAATTATATCACCAAAGTTAATAAATACAACAGGGAAAATAAAATCCCGGACATAGTCCGGGACAAGAAACCGTAAAAGTAGATATTATTTCTTTTTGTCATTAAATTTTTTCAGTGCGTATGCACAAGGATACTTTTTATCTTTATTGCAGTACTGACAGTAAATATATGAACCGCATTTATCCTTGTTTGCCTGTTCGGAATCCAGCCATTTCTTTACATCGAGTCTCTTCTGAATTTCCTCATCATCTTTTTCGGTGCTGACATTTTTAACATTCTTAGCCATAAAGCTGCCTCCTGATTTTTGCTAAACAAATTATATTACGTAATACGTTCTTTTTCAATACTCACCTTAGCCATAAAAAACTATTGCCGTTTCCGAGCCTGTTAAGAAATTCTTCTGAATTAATATACTCAATACCGTCTTCAGTGCAGCTAACACCTCTGTATATCACGGCTTTACTTTTAATCTCACCGAACATAACAGATACTTTATCGCACATTTCTTCATTTATTAAGTTCTTATACTGTGATTTGTTAACAGATTCACTGTGCTTGATTTCATATAGAGAACATACCGAATTTTCTTTATCAAGTATTACCATATCAAACTCTCCGATACCAAACTGGAGCTTGAAAATATTTTTATCCGGCATAGCATTCTGAGTCTCAAGAAGAATAATATCCTCCATCATTCTCCCCTTTATCTCACTTAATATTCTGCCTTTAACCGCATTCTTTTCTGAGTATGTAAGTGATGAAAATTCATCATCTTTCATCAGTGAATCTATAAGAGCCAACGCCTGAGTATATCTCATAGCCGGCTGAGTAAATACAGTCCTCTGGGATATAAGTTTTCCTCCTGCAGCACTCAGTACATCTACAGATTTTATTAAATCAAGAATTGAAAGATATTCTTTGATTTCAGTCGCATGAATCTCCTCAATCTTTATGGTCTGTTCGTTTTTATTCTTGATATCAAGAATTTTTTTAAGTCTCTCAGTTACTTTTTCTCTGTCTATTCTGTCTAGTATATCAGTTCCGTTTATCCTGTCTCTTCTTAGGTTATTTGCTGTAATAGCAATGTCTGATGACACAAAATCCCTGGTAAGAACATCAACAGTAAATCTGTGGTTTATATCTTCAATAACTCTGTTTACGGCGCTGGTAAGTTCCCCTTTTTCAAAAAGGTCATAAAGACTTCTGAAATGTCCTCCGTCCTGATAAAATCTCAAAGAATGCTGTATATTATTTGCAACCGCACTGTCAACATACTCACCTGTGGTTCTGCTGTTCTCAAAAGCGTAAGGAATGCCGTTGTATTCAGTCCCGCTAACGCACATTGTCCCGCCGTACCTTATGTATTCATCAATTCCCTTTATCCCGAGAACCCTTTCAAATTCCCTGTAAGGAATAAATGTCGTGTGTACAAAAATACATCTGTCATAGAGCTGATCATCAGCAGCAATCATAAAACCGAGAGAATCAGTTCCGCTTAATACTATTTTCATCCCGCTTGCAGCAAAAATGTCCGCAAGAAACGCTGACCCCGAAATGAAATCCGAAAGAACAGTTATTTCATCAATAAACACATATCTGAATCCTTTATCCTCTAAAACAAGCAAGTCCTTATTCAGATCCGAAATAGTTGTTCCCGGTTTTACGTGAAGAAATGCCGCAAGACTTACATATGAAGACGGCATACTGTTAATTACCTGACGGATGAGAGTGGTTTTCCCTGTGCGCCTTAGGCCATACAGAACAAGTAGTTTTTCACTACTGTCATGAAAAATATAATTGTCTATAATGCCGTAGCATTCTCTCTTTTTGAATTTTCTTGCTCCCTCAGCGAATTTAACAAGTGAATTTCCTGTTCTTACATTATTAATATAAAGAGAAGCATCTTCTTTACTGTTATCTGAATTCAGTGACTTTAATTTTTTCAGTTCAGCCTCGAGAGTCTTTCTTTCTTCTATTTCCTTTTTTACATCCTCAGCTTCTTCTTGAGATAAATATTTGCTTTTCTTTTTCCCGTTTTCAGTCCACTGAAGATAACTAAAAGCCTTCCCGTTAATTACTTTTACGGAAATATAGCCTTTAGGGAGAGAAGACAAAGCATTTTCTATTAATCTTATTTTCAGTTTAAGTCCTTCTAAATACATAATACACCTCATAAGATATTATATACATATGGTACATATTAGTAAAGGGGTTAAAGGGGTTAATCAGAAAAATAAAAGATGCCGGGAAAATTTTCCGGCATCCGCGACTATAATATTAAACAGGATTAATACATGCCGTCTCCACCCTGATTAACAACAAGCGGCTGTGGCTCCTTGATATCTGTAACAAGTGCTTCTGTTGTTAAAAGTGTTGAAGCAACTGATACTGCATTCTGAAGAGCTGATCTTGAAACCTTTGTAGGATCAAGGATACCTGCTTTTACCATATCACAGTAAGCATCTTTTGCTGCATCATAACCGTAATTTGCTTTTTTAGCATTAACGATATTATTTACAACAACTCCGCCATCTACGCCTGCATTCTCTGCAATCTGACGGATTGGTTTTTCAAGTGCTGATACAACAATCTGAGCGCCTGTCTTTTCGTCTCCCTCAAATTTTGCAACTGCTTTTTTGAGATTCGGAATAACTGAAAGAAGTGCTACACCGCCACCAGGTACAATACCTTCCTCAACGGCTGCTCTTGTAGCATTAAGAGCATCTTCTATTCTTAATTTCTTTTCTTTCATCTCAACTTCTGTTGCGGCACCTACTCCGATAACTGCTACGCCACCGGCAAGTTTTGCGATTCTTTCTTTGAGTTTTTCTTTATCGTATTCAGACTTGGATTCTGCAATCTGTGCCTTAATTGACTGAATTCTTGAAGCAATTTCTGCCTTGTCTCCGCCACCGCCGACAATTGTTGTTTTCTCCTTATCAACGATAACAGACTTAGCTGTTCCGAGTACTGAAAGATCAATGGTCTTAAGATCAAAACCTGCATCAGTTGAAAGATATGTACCGCCTGTAAGGACAGCAATATCCTGCAGATAATCCTTTCTTCTGTCTCCGAATCCAGGGCACTTAACAGCGACGCAGTTAACCATAACGCCCTTTAATCTGTTCAGAATGATTGTAGAAAGTGCGTCTCCTTCAAAATCATCGGAAATTATTAAGAGCTTGAGTCCGTTCTTTAATACCTGTTCAAGGATAGGAATAAGTTCCTGGAACATTGTAATTTTCTTATCTGTGATTAAGATAACTGCATTATCAAGTTCAGCAATCATCTTGTCTGTGTTTGTAACAAGATACGGTGATACATAACCACGGTCAAACTGCATTCCCTCAACAACTGAAAGTTCTGTCTGCATTGACTTTCCTTCCTCAATTGTGATAACGCCTTCTTTTCCGACTTTCTCCATTGCGTCAGCAATTAATTTTCCTACTTCCTCATCGTTAGCGGAAATTGCTGCAACCTGTTCGATAGCAAGTCTGTCCTCAACCGGTTTTGAAATTTTCTTAAGTTCATCAACTGCAATTTCTGTTGCCTTTGAGATACCTCTCTTTAAGATTACAGGGTTTGCACCTGCTGCAACGTTTTTAAGCCCCTGTTCTACAATTGCCTGTGCAAGAACTGCTGCTGTTGTTGTTCCGTCTCCTGCTACGTCGTTTGTCTTTTTGGATACTTCTTTTATGATCTGAGCACCCATGTTTTCAAACGGGTCTTCGACTGCTATGTCATTAGCGATTGTAACACCGTCATTAGTGATAAGCGGTGCACCGTATGGTCTGTCTAGAACAACGTTTCTGCCCTTTGGTCCGAGTGTTATTTTGACTGTATCTGCTACTGCATCGACACCGGCTTTTAAAGATCTTCTTGCATCATCACCGTATTTAAACTGTTTTGCCATATTATGCCTCCTGATTAGTCAACAACTGCCAGGATGTCTTTCTGAGAAATAACGATTAAATCCTGACCGTCAATTTTGTATTCAAATGCATTCATTTTATTGTATAAAACCTTATCCCCTTCCTTTACAACCATCGGGATCTGCTCTCCGTGGATTTTGCATCCAGGACCCACAGCAATAACTTCTGCCATAAAGGAATTGTCTGTCTTCTGAGATGAGATATAAAGACCACCAATAGTCTTCTCTTCTTCCTTGAAAGGTTTAAGAACTACTTTGTCAAATAATGGTTTTACCATAATTCCTCCTGTAATGTGCATTAGCACTCTTGATTGATGACTGCTAAAAATGTATATCATATCCTGTAAAAAGTCAAGAGATAACAGGAAAAATTTACAATTTAAGCATTACTTTATATATTTTAATATATACTCAAACAAAACTAAAGTGCAAATTGGTATCTTTTCATACAGCCATATTCTCCGGCACTGCCCAGTAACCATTTTTATTAGATCCCTCCCTGGTCAGTAATCCCATATTTTTAAGTTCTTTTATCAACTGATTTATTCTAGGAATACTGAGACCCGTAACCCTAGACATTTCGGAAGTCTTAATAAACGGATGCGTTTTTATCGCATTAAGCAATTTCATCTGTGAAACAGTAATATCTGAAAATTCTGTCTTCTTTTCAGGAAGCTCATATGCAAATTTTAATGTTACGGTTATATGGCTGTCGGTTATTTCAAATGCCTCTCTACCATATTTCCCGACAATCTCAGGAACTCCGTGCCCGGTCTGTTCCACGATTCCGAGCTGTCTCATAATTTTCTGAAGTCTGACATTAACAGGATGACTAATCCCGTGATAGAAATCCTCAAGAGGATAGTCTGCAGGAAGACCACCTGTCGATACAATTTCAATCCTATCTGAAAAAATATATACTGCAGGAGGTATCATTCTTGCCCATTTATTATGCTGACAGGCATTAAACCATGCCTCTCTGAAAGAGTTGTCATCAAAAAGAGGAATTTCTTCTCTCTGGGCACGCCCTGAAACAACTACTTTTGTTTCATTCATAGCCGTTACATACTCATACACCTGAAGCATAGCAAGAATCATGCATTTATATCCGAATTCTTTCCTCATCACTATTTCGGACTTATCTTTGCCAGCAAACCTTATAACCTTAATGGAACAGTCATTCCTGTCAGAGAGAATGTCTGCAAGAAGACTGTACTTTCCGTCCTGGGTCAGAAGTCCTGCATTTGCAGGAAATGTTATAGGATCAATTGTAAGTTCACGCATTATATAAAGCTGATGAAGCTGGGAAAATGTAAGTTCCTGATTAATTGCTTCAAAACTAGCTGCGAGTTCAACAGGATTCGCATATACAAGTTCTTTGATAAGTTCAGGTTCTATTTTTTTATTTTCGTTGCCGGACCTGATTCTGTACTCGCCATCAGCGGAATATGGTTTATTATGACCTTCAACACTTACAAATATTACCGACTTCCCGTCATATGTTTCAACACGGATTTCAGGTATCACCATCGGCTTTATTCTGCTTGTTACTGCATCTGAAATATCTTTAAGGGTTTTACCGGAAATATCCTGTCCGACAATTTCTCCGTTATCTTTAACGCCGAAAATGGTTTCTCCCTTTCCATGTTTGTTCAGTATGGCTGCAAGAGACTCAAGGGCTTTTGACAGCTGAGATGTTCTTTCCTTAAATTCCGTATATTCTGTTTCAATATCGAATTTCATAACACAGTCTCCCTGGTTTTCAGTTATTCTATAGT
>JAKSOR010000023.1 GCA_024405515.1 Clostridia bacterium | reverse complement strand
ACGTTCTTTGTCTTGAAATCGTAATATACGTTCATCGTCTTACCGAAAATGCCCATATCGCATACGACTGCAAGAAGGACACCTGATTTAAGATGAACTTCTGTTGCCTGCCAGAGTGTAAGCTTTAATCTCTTTAAAAAGTCCGGTGCCTTTGTAGGTTTCTTTGCCGATAAAAGATCCATTGTTTCGAATTCCTTATCAAAGTTTCCGAAAACGAATTTCCCGTCTTTTACAAGGTCTGCTGGTGTAGGTTTAACGCGTCTGTCCGGGTCAATAAATTTACTGTATTCTCCCATAATTGCCTCCTAACTGTTTAATGAAACTATATTATCATATAACTGATGCCCTTTCAATATCGGGAGTGTTATCCGAGCAGCCAGTCTCTGAGACTGATAACCTCAATACCTTCTTCGGTGACATATCTTTTTATTGAATCTTTGACGATTATGATTTTTCTGAAACTGTCATTTATATTAATTAGAGATCTCTTCTCTTTTAATATTTTTTCGGATGATTCAATGGAATAAGCAGATTGTATATAAATTCTTCCATTGATATTATTGCAAACAAAGTCCGTTTCTAATTGTTTAACTTCATAATTGCCCTTGTCGTTTTTTTCGTATACTTCAACAATGCCGACATCAACACTGTACCCTTTTATTATCAGATCGTTGTAAATAATATTTTCCATAATGTGGGTTGGTTCATCCTGCCTGAAATTAATCAGCGCATTTCTTAAACCTATGTCTGTGAAATAATACTTTGAATTAGCTGAAATATATTTTTTTCCTTTAATATTGTATCTTGATGATTCATTTAACAGAAAAGCATCCTTAATGAATTCAATGTGTTTTTTAATTGTTTCATGATTGTAAGCGATTTTTTCTGTACTCTGGAATGTTTTTTCAAGATTTGTCGGATTTGTATATGAACCTATTGAGCTGGATAATATTTTTAAAAGGCGCTCAAATGAATCAGTATCTTTTATATCGTTTCTCTGGGTGATATCTTTTATATAAATTTCCGAGAACAGCGATTTAAGATATTCCTGCTTGCTTTTATCATTGTTCAGCATTAAAGTATATGGCATCCCTCCGTAATACTGATATTCAAGGTAAGCATCTTCAAAACTCAATTCGTTCGCATAATAAAATTCTTTAAAAGATAAAGGATAGACATGTATTTGGTCTCCTCTTCCTCTAAATTCAGTTATTATATCTTTGGACAACATTTTTGAGTTGCTGCCAGTTACATATACATCGTAATTATCATGTCTGATGAATCCGTTGAGCACCATAACGAAATTGTCAAGGAGCTGTATTTCATCAAGAAGCAGGTAATACGGCTGATCTGTGTTTGTTAATTCCTGGATAAACAAAATAAACTTCTTTGAATTTACTTTATAATTTCCTTTGGTATCGTAAATAAGTGTGTTTTCATCTGGAAGATACCTGTCAAGTTTCATCACATCTTCCATTGTATCAAAGGCAAAAGATATTATCTGTGAGTCGGTTATGCCTTTTGATTTGAGGTAGTCTTTAAAAATTGTATTAAGAAGGTATGACTTGCCCGATCTTCGCAAGCCAGTTATTACTTTTATAAGTCCGTTGTTTTCTTTTTCTATGATTTTGTTTAGGTATTCATCTCTTCTGATTAACATAATAGTATCCGCAATTTTTGTTAGTTTTTATATTTTTTGCGGTTTAATTGTAACTTATTCTTATTTAATATGCAATATTTCATCCGCAATTTTTGTTAGTTTTTATGTTTTCTGCGGATGATGGCGTTGCTTAGTACGTTGTTGCTCGTATTTTTCTTTGGCTATTTCTCGTACATTTCTTCGGTTTTCTTTCGTATTTTCCTTCGGTTATTGTAATATGTTTCCAAATAAACACATAGTTGTGATATAATAAAATTATGAATAAAGAACTCAGAAATAAGACAGATAAGAACATAAAAGAGAGTATAGTTCTCTCAAGTCTTTTAAAAGATAATGCGAAAGACGGACCGGTTCCGTTCCGTATGCCTGGGCATAAAAGGAATGAGAAGTTTGATTATCTTTTCGGAGCACAGAATCTTGATGCAACAAAGATAAACGGCCAGGACGGTTTTGAAAACTCCCTTAAAAAGAGCATGGAACTTGCCGCTTCATATTATAAAGTGAAGCATTCAAGATATTTGATTAACGGCGGTACAGTCGGGATCCTTGCCGCAATACATGCAATCACAAAAGAAGGGGACGAGGTTCTTCTTGCCCGTAACTGCCATAAGGCAATTTACCATGCAGTGGAACTCTGTCAGCTTAAGCCGTACTACGTTTATCCGTCATATTTTGAGGAATACGGATTCTACGGTTCGGTAGATCCTCTCAAAATCACAGGAATGTTTGAACGCCATCCTGGAATTAAACTTGTTGTCATTACATCTCCTACATATGAAGGAATACTTTCCGATATTAAAGAGATTGCCGAGATTGTTCATTCAAACGGGGCACTCCTTCTTGTTGATGAGGGATATGGCGCACATCTCGGTCTTTACGAAGGTTTTGAGGAAAGTGCAAGAAACCTCGGTGCGGATATAGTCGTAAATTCAATCCATCAGACGCTCCCGTCTCTTTCCCAGACAGCACTTTTGAATGTCTGCAGTGATAAGATAGATATTTCAAAACTTGATGAATCACTTTCCATGTTTGAATCCTCTAGTCAGTCATATATTCTTTACAGTTCGCTTGACAGCTGTATTCATTACATGATTGAGCACGGGCAGGAAGAACTTGAAAGATGGTCTTCGCTAATAGACAGATTCATAAAGCAGGCATCGGGCTTTGACAAGATAAGACTTTTTAACGGAAAGAATGACGGCAGGGTATTCGCTTTCGATAAGTCAAAACTTGTGCTTTTGACAGACGGCACTAATTTAAGTGGTTCGTTCTTCTATAATCAGCTTAAAGAAGAATACAATATAGAACTTGAAATGGCAGGGCTGAACTATGCCATAGCTTCTACGGGTATCGGGGATTCAAGAGACACAATGCTTTCTCTTTATAACGCAGTCAGCGATATAGACCATGATTCAAAATTCAGAAACGGAATTACAAAATCATCGCTTCCGTCACTTCCTGTAAAAGATATGGATCCGTTCCTTATCCATCAGAATCAGGAAGAGGAGACACCTGTTGAAAGCTGTGCGGGAAAGACATCTGCTGAATATATCTGGGCATATCCTCCTGGGAGCCCTGTTATAGTAAAAGGCGAGGAAATAACGGAAGACCTTATAAAATATGCAATGGATTTATATACGCAGGGCGTAAAAATCATTACATCATCAGGGAAATTCCCGGTTTCCATCAATACGGTTGCAAAATCAGTTGACACAAAGGATACGGACTAGTAAGATAACTAGCAATATATAAAAGTGAGGCGGCACATGAGATGCACATACAGGACTAAAATGACCTGTTCGTCAGAGATACGTTTTGACCTTAATGGCAATGTTGTTTCAAACATTGAGTTTATTGGCGGCTGCAACGGAAATCTCAAGGCAATCTCAAAACTCGTGGACGGATGGACTGTTGAGGAAATATCCTCTAAACTTATGGGAAATACCTGCGGTTATAAGCCGACATCATGTGCTGATCAGTTAGCAAAAGCAGTTACAAGTGAGTACGCAAGACTTAATAAATAGCCTTGCGCATTTTTTATATAAGGAGAAACACTATGCCTGAAATTTTAGAAGATGTATCAAGAACCTTCAGTGAGTTCCTGCTCATTCCGGGATATACAGATGAAAAGTGCATCCCGGCGAATGTTTCATTAAAGACACCGCTTGTCAAGTTCAAGAAAGGGGAGGAGCCGAAGCTTTCATTAAATATTCCGATGGTTTCTGCAATCATGCAGTCTGTATCTAACGATTCACTTGCAATTGCTCTTGCAAAAGAAGGCGGAATATCATTTATTTTCGGATCCCAGTCAATTGAGAGTGAGGCTGAAATGGTAAGGAGAGTCAAAAATTACAAGGCCGGTTTTGTAGTAAGTGATTCAAACCTTACAGAAGACGATACTCTTCAGGATGTTCTTGATATTGTCGAAAGAAAAGGGCATAACACAATTGCGATTACCTCAGACGGAACCCCGAACGGCAAACTTATGGGAATTGTCACGTCAAGAGACTACAGGGTTTCAAGAATGCCTCTTGAACTTAAGGTAAAAGAGTTCATGACTCCTTATGAGAAATTAGTAACGGCAAAACTCGGAACCACACTTCAGGAAGCAAACGATATAATCTGGGACAACAAATTAAACCAGCTTCCTATTGTTGATGATGAGGGAAAACTCCAGTACTTAATCTTCAGAAAAGACTATGCAGCACACAAGGAAAACCCGGAAGAACTCCTTGATGATGACAAGAGATATTTAGTCGGAGCAGGTATTAACACAAAGGATTTCGAACAGAGAGTACCGGCACTTGTTGAGGCAGGAGCAGACATTTTATGTATAGATTCATCAGAAGGCTATACAGTATGGCAGAAACGTACTTTAGAGTTTATCCGTGCAAAATACGGTGATAAAGTCAAGGTTGGTGCAGGAAACGTTGTAGATAAGGAAGGATTTAACTTCCTCGCAGAGTGCGGAGCAGACTTCATTAAAGTCGGTATCGGCGGTGGTTCAATCTGTATAACACGTGAGACAAAAGGTATCGGCAGAGGACAGGCTTCAGCTCTTATCGATGTATGCAAGGCAAGAGATGAATACTTTGAAAAAACAGGTATTTATATTCCTGTATGCTCAGACGGCGGTATCGTTCATGATTATCATATGACACTTGCACTTGCCATGGGAGCAGACTTCATGATGCTTGGAAGATATTTTGCAAGATTTGATGAATCCCCGACAAACAAACTTATGGTAAACGGAACATATGTAAAGGAATACTGGGGCGAAGGTTCAAACAGAGCAAGAAACTGGCAGAGATATGATCTCGGCGGAAAGAACGGTCTGGCTTTTGAGGAAGGTGTAGACAGCTACGTTCCTTATGCAGGTTCTTTAAAAGACAATGTAACGAAGTCTCTTTACAAAGTTAAATCAACAATGTGCAACTGCGGAGCAACTTCAATTCCTCAGCTTCACAAAGTGGCAAAACTTACTGTTGTGTCGGCAACAAGTATCGTTGAGGGCGGAGCTCACGACGTTATTCAGAAGAATACATCGCATACAAAATTTTAATTATTAGTAAAGATAGTTTGTGCCGGTCACTGAAATACGTGGCCGGCATTTGTTTTGTTAAAAACTTTACTTTTTGTGGCGAAATCTTCAAAAAACTTTACTTTTTAGGCAATTTATAGTAAAATAAGTAAAGGTTTAAGGAGAAGAGAAAATGATTTCATATGCCGGGCTAAAAAATCAGTTAGAGAAAAAAGGTATTAAAAAGACTGAACTCTCAGTTCTTTTAGGGATATCTTCAAGGACTATTGCAAAGATAGCAAAAGGGGAAAAACTCTCACGCACAGTTATTGAAAAACTTTGCGGATTTTTTGAATGTGAAAAGGAAGATTTATTAAGAGAAGTATCAGACAATTTTATACTCCAGATTCTCCGTGATGAGAAAAATGCAAAGATATCCGGCGGACTTTACCATGAGCTTCAGGTAAGAATAACGTATAATTCAAACCATATTGAGGGCAGCAAACTTACTGAAGATCAGACACGACTGATATTTGAGACAAGAACTCTTGACGTGGGAGATCCGATACCTGTTGATGATATACTTGAGACAGTTCATCATTTCAGGGCAATAGACTATGTTATAGACTGCGCCGAGGAAAATCTTACCGAGGAAATAATCAAGAAATTTCATTATATTCTTAAGCACGATACAAAAGACTCGGATCTTGAGTGGTTTAATGTCGGTGAATATAAGAAAAAGGCGAATGTTGTCGGTGGCCGTGAGACAGCAAAACCTAACGAAGTTCCTGGAAAAATGAAAAATCTCCTTGAAAAATACACAGCAAAAACCGATATAACAATTTCTGATATCATTGCATTCCATTCCGAATTCGAAAAGATACATCCTTTCCAGGATGGAAACGGAAGAGTGGGAAGACTTATTGCCCTCAAAGAATGCCTGAAAAACAGCATAGTCCCGTTCATTATCGAAGATTCAAAGAAGGCATATTATTACAGGGGGCTGTCTGAATGGGATAAGGAAAAGGGATATCTTTTAGATACCTGCCTAGACGGTCAGGATACATTCAAAAAGCTCCTTGATATGTTTGATATAGAGCACGACTGATAACTTTTTATTTTTCTTGTATTAAGCACTTTTATTCCTTGAATTGATTCCATGCATTTGGTATAATTTTTTTATGTTTAAAAAATTATTGATAGTAAAAGCAGAGTCTGAAAATGTATATGTCAACCAGGGCATCGAAAAGGCGCTTTTTGACAGCATAGAGGACGATACCTATCTTCTTTATATCTGGACAAATGAGAACACTGTTGTCATCGGGAAAAATCAGGATGCATACAGCGAGGTTGATGTGGATCTTTTATATAAAGAAGGCGGCTGCGTTGCCAGAAGACTGACCGGCGGAGGGGCGGTTTTCCATGACAGAGGCAATGTAAATTTTACTTTCATAGCAAAAAGACCGGACTTTTCACTTGAGATAAACAGAAGGATTATCCTTAATGCCTTAAAGAGCATCGGAATAGATGCATATCTTACAGGAAGGAACGATATAGAGGTGGACGGCTGCAAAATTTCAGGGAATGCATACCTTAAGGAAAAAGATAAGGAAATGCACCACGGAACAATGCTTATCACATCACTTGCAGATAAGGTGGCAAGATATCTGACTCCTGCAAAAACCAAGTTCGCCGGCAAAAGCGTAAAATCGGTGAAATCCAGGGTTGCATCCCTTAATTCATTTAAGAATGTGACAAAAGAGGAATTTGTTGAGGCACTGATAAGTTCCTTCGAAAATGAATTCGGACTCAAGGCAGAAATCATTTCATCAAAAAAGGTTATGGGCGGAAGCGCAGCATTCTTCAGAGATGAAAAATGGATTTTCGGCAGAAAGAAAGAGTATGCGTATAAGGCGCACTTTGAGGAAGATAACATAAGATACGATATTGTCTTCAATTTGGACGGAGACACAGTAAAAGAATGTGAGGTTTATACAGACAGCCTCGGCACGGAAGACGCCGAAAAACTGTACAGAAGAATCTATAAGGAAAAGCTCTCTTACGAAAATGAACTTATGAGAGTTTTATCGGAGGCAGTTAATGTTTGATTTAGTAGTGCTCGGAGGCGGTCCTGCAGGATACACCGGCGCAATAAGGGCAGCAAAACTCGGAATGAGTGTTGCACTTGTCGAAAAAAGCGAACTCGGCGGAACATGTCTTAACAGAGGATGTATCCCGACCAAAGTCCTTCTTCATTCATCCCAGCTTTTTGAATCCAGGGACTCATGGGCCGATATGGGAATCAGTGCAGAGAACGTAACTGTGGATGAAAACCTTATATATGCAAGAAAGGAAAGCGTAACTTCTTCATTAAGAGCTGGAATTGAAATGCTTATAAAAGCAAACAAAATTGCCTACTATAATGCTTTCGGAAAAATTATTGACAAAAATCATATTCTGGCCGGAGAAGAAACACTTGAGACAAAATATATCCTTATTGCAACAGGTTCATCTCCTGCACGTCTTCCTATAGACGGAATAGAGAATGCACTGACTTCGGATGATGTTTTAAGTGCTCCTGTTGAGGGAAACAAAATAGCGATTATCGGCGGCGGAGTCATCGGTATGGAATTTGCCGGATACTTTGCAGGAATCGGTAAGGAAGTAACCGTTATTGAGGCAATGGACAGAATTACTCCTATGATGAGCAAGGAAATTTCAATTCAGCTGGGGCAGGTTCTTAAAAAGAGCGGGGTTACAATCCTTACATCTTCCAAAGTTCTCTCAATAAAGAAAGACGGAGTAATTATCGAAAATAAGGGCACGGAAACCGAAATCACGGCGGACTGTGTAATAGTTGCAATAGGAAGAAAACCTAATATAGACGGTATCGGCCTTGAAGAGGCAGGAGTCGAAAAAGACAGATTCATAAAAGCAGATGACAATATGATGACATCCGTTTCTAATATCTATGCAGCAGGAGACTGCAACGGAAAGCTGCAGCTTGCCCATTTTGCCGAGGCTTCTGCAATTAAGGCAGTTTCCCATATGGCAGGAAAAGAATGCGGCGTGGATTTAAGCGTATGTCCTTCCTGCATATATACATCTCCGGAAGTGGCATCGGTCGGAGCAAAAGAGGGCGCAAAACAGGGTAAGTTCCTCTTAGGTTCAAACGGCAGGAGCATCATAAACGGAGTAAACCGCGGATTCGTCAAAATCATAGCGGATGAAGAAGACACAGTTATAGGCGCAGAACTTTTCGGAAGTAACGTAACCGAGATGATAGGTGAACTCGCTTTAGCAGTTAAAAACAAATTAAAGGTAGCGGATATTGCAGATACCATCCATGCACACCCGACAGTACACGAAAGCATCATGGAAGCAGCAGAAGATATCTACGGACTCGCCACAAACAAGAAATAGGAGATAAATTATGGCAAAACGTACACCACTTTATGAAAAACACGTTGAGCTTGGCGGAAAGATAGTGGATTTCGCCGGTTATGATCTTCCTGTTCAGTATTCAAATATTCTTGAAGAACACAGAACAGTAAGAAACGATGTCGGTCTTTTCGACGTATCACACATGGGTGAACTTTTAGTAACCGGGAAAGACGCTGAGGAAGCACTGAACTATGTGCTTACAAATGATATCCGCGGTATGTATGACGGGCAGGTAAGATACTCGCTTCTTCCGGATGAAAACGGCGGCGCAGTCGATGATGTTCTTATCTACAGGGAAAACGCTGAGAAATTCATCGTTGTGGTAAACGGCGCAAATGTCGAAAAAGATGCAGCCTGGGTAGAATCACATCTTAAAAAAGGTGTCGGTTTCGAGAATATTTCAGACAAGGTTTCCCAGATTGCAGTTCAGGGACCGAAAGCAAAAGAACTCATTGCAAAACTTGTAAAGGAAGAGGATATTCCGGTTAAATACTATTCATTCAAGCCGTGTGTTGATATCAAAGGAATCTGCACATATCTTTCAAGAACAGGTTACACAGGTGAATTCGGATACGAAGTATACTGCGAGAACAAAGATGCAATCGCTCTTTACGATATTCTTTTAGAGGCCGGTGCTGAATTCGGCGTGAAACCATGCGGACTCGGAGCAAGAGACAGTTTAAGACTTGAGGCCAGCATGCCGCTTTACGGCCATGAACTTTCAGATGAGATTATGGTAAATGAAGTGGATCTGGACTTTGCCATCAAAATGAATAAGGAAGACTTTATCGGCAAGAAAGCTCTTGAGGCACACAGCCCTGAGTATTCAAGAATCGGTGCAAAAGTCACAGGCAAGGGAATAGTAAGGGAACATATGGATATTTACTGCGGAGATGAGAAGGTCGGCATTTCAACAAGCGGAAACATGTCAACAACTCTCGGATACCCGGTATGTATGTTAAGAGTAAAGAAAGGCTTTGAGGACAAAGTACTTGAGGCAGATGTTAGAGGCAGAAGAGTAGCACTTGAGGTGGTCCAGATGCCGTTCTACAAAAGAGCAAAATAAGAAATTTATAAATTAGGAGATAAATTATGATTAAGTATGCAAAGTCCCATGAATGGGCAGATATCAACGGAAACGAAGCAACAGTCGGTATTTCAAAATTCGCAGCTGGCGAAATCGCCGGTGTCACAATGATTTACCTTCCGGAAGTAGGCCAGGAAGTAACAGCAGGAGAAAAACTCTGTGAACTCGAAGGCAGTAAGTCAGTCGAAGACATTATGTCCCCTGTTTCAGGCAAAGTTATTGAAATCAACGAAGAACTTGATTCAAATCCGGAACTTATCGACGATGATGCACTTGCAGCATGGATCTGCAAAATCGAAGTTACAGCAGTTGCTGATGAATTAATGACAGAAGAAGAATACGAGGCATTTATTAAGTAAAAAACTATGGCAGATTATCTTTCTTTAACAAACGAAGAAAGAGAGGAAATGCTTAAGGTTATCGGAGTAAAAACACTTGATGACCTTTTTGATGATATTCCTTCTCATCTCCGCGTGAAAAATTTAAATCTCCCTGAAGGTAAGTCCCAGCAGGAAACTTACGAATTCTTCAGAGAACTTGCAAAAAAGAATAATGTTTATGACAGCATTTTCAGAGGTGCAGGAAGCTATGATCATTTCATCCCGTCCGTTGTCAAAAACATTGTTTCAAGAAATGAGTTTGTAACAGCCTATACTCCTTATCAGGCAGAACTCTCCCAGGGTATACTCCAGTCCATCTTTGAGTATCAGACAATGATCTGTAACTTAACAGGTATGGATGTATCAAATGCTTCCCACTACAGCGGGGCAACTGCTGCAGCAGAAGGATGCTTAATGTGTACGGACAAAGTAAAGAAAATTGTTACTTTCGATAACATAAATCCTGATAACCTGGAAGTATTAAAGACATACCTTCTTGTAAGGGGAGTCGAACTTACAGTCCTTCCGTCAAAAGACGGAAAAGCCTGTCTTGATACAGAAGAGGTCTTCGGCGGAGTATATATCGAATCCCCGAACTTCTTCGGTCTTATCGAAGATGTTGCCGCTCTTGCAGAAAAAGCACACGAGAAAGGGGCAATGGCAGTTCTTAATGCAAACCCTGTGGCATACGGTATCTTAAAGAACGCAAAAGAGCTCGGTGTCGATATTGCAGTCGGTGAGGCACAGCCTTTAGGTCTTCCTATGAGCTTTGGCGGACCGTATATCGGATATATGGCAACGACAGCAAAGAATATGAGAAAGATTCCGGGAAGAATCGTAGGTGAGACAGTTGATACAGAAGGGAACAAGGCATATGTCCTCACTCTTCAGGCAAGAGAACAGCATATAAGAAGAGAAAAAGCTTCCTCTAATATCTGCTCAAACGAGGCACTCTGTGCACTTACTGTGGGATGTTATCTTTCTGCAGTCGGTAAAGAAGGACTTAAGGAAGTTGCAGTTGCATCCGTATCAAATGCACACTATCTTGCAAAGGGCCTTGAAAAGAAGGGCGCTTCCCTTAAATACAAGGGCGAATTCTTCCATGAGTTTGTAACAGTCACACCGGGTAAGGCTGAAAAGATAAATGAAGCATTAAAGAAAGCAAATATCTTAGGCGGTCTTGTTCTTGATAATGACACCATTCTCTGGTGCTGCACTGAAAAGGCAAACAAGAAATCAATGGATAAAGTCATTGAGATTGCAGGAGGTGTTTTATGAAAACTATCTTTGAAATTTCAAGAGAAGGTAAAAGAGCAGTAACATTTGCACCGCTTACAGTTGAGGAATATAAGTTTGATGAAGCCCTCGAAAGAAAGGAGGATTTAGTACTTCCTGCAGTTGCCGAAGTGGATCTTGTAAGGCACTATATGGCACTTTCAAAAAGAGCATTCGGAGTTGACGACGGATTCTATCCGCTCGGTTCATGCACAATGAAATATAACCCGAAAGTAAACGAGGAAGTTGCATCTTTAGAACAGTTCACTATGGTCCATCCGAAGCAGGATAATGACTCAATCCAGGGTTCACTTGAACTTATGAGTGATTTAAGTGGTGCTTTGTGCGAAATCACGGGTATGGATGCAATCACACTCCAGCCGTGTGCAGGAGCTCACGGAGAGTATACAGGACTTCAGCTTATAAAGGCATACCATAAAGACAGAGGCGATGATAAGAGAGTGAAAATCATCGTTCCGGATTCAGCTCACGGCACAAACCCTGCATCCGCAGTTATGGCAGGTTTCCAGGTTGTATCCGTTAAGTCAAATGATGAAAAGGGTGTTGATCTTGAAGACTTAAAGAACGTTGTCGGTGAGGATACAGCAGCACTTATGCTTACTAACCCTACAACACTCGGACTCTTTGAGAAGAACATAGAAAAAATAAGCGAGATTGTTCATAATGCAGGCGGACTCCTTTATTATGACGGAGCAAACCTTAATGCTGTTATGGGCGTTGTCCGTCCTGGAGATATGGGATTCGATGTCGTTCATCTTAATCTCCATAAGACATTCTCCACACCTCACGGTGGTGGCGGTCCTGGTTCAGGTCCTGTCGGCTGTAAAGCAGCATTAAAGAAATTCCTGCCGAACCCGGTTATTGTCAAAAACGGAGAAAAGTACGAATTTGTAAATTCTGAAAAATCCATCGGTAAGGTAACAGGAAATTACGGTAACTTCGGAGTGATGGTTAAGGCTCTTGCCTATATTTATACACTCGGCGGTGAAGGATTAAAGAATGCATCCCAGACAGCAGTACTGAATGCCAACTATCTTAAGGCCGGTCTTGAGGACTTATATCCGACAGAAGAGGGAAGACACTGCATGCATGAATTTGTATGCTCACTCCAGAAACTTAAAGACGAAACCGGAGTTTCGGCTATGGATATTGCAAAATCAATGATTGACGGCAGAATCCATCCGCCAACGATGTACTTCCCGCTCATCGTTCATGAAGCACTTATGTTTGAACCGACCGAAACAGAAAACAAGGCTACTCTCGATAATGCTATCGAACTTTTAAGAGGACTTTACAAAAAAGCATTCGAGAACCCTGAAGAGCTTCACTCTGCTCCTCACACAGGTCAGATTAAGAGACCGGATGACGTAAGAGCAGCAAGAAATCCTATTTTAAAATGATTATTGAAATCGGAAACAAACAATTTAACGATGTAAAGCAGGCTCTTACTGAGCTTGCTTTTACACATTTCCCTGTTACATTTAAAGTTAACGGAAAAGAGTATACCTTTGCACAGTTTTCTGAAGCAGAGGCATTTTTATTAAGTTTTACAAGTAATGAGAATTAAGAAATTTACCACTATTGTTGTTACTGGCGTGCTTGTCTTAGGACTTATCTTGGGACTTGCGGCATGCAATAACAATAAAGAAAATTACACAAAAGTTAATGAGATAGAAGAAAATACCAGAATATTCGAAGTATGTTATGACAGCATAAATTACGACTACGGCGACAAATTCTGGTCTGATAATAACGATAACTGGGGTGGTGGTTGCACCGCTGTTACAAAAGAGTTATCCAACGGGCACCGTGTTGTCGGAAGAAATATGGACCTTAATATTGCCGATAAAGCGGCATACGTTGTAAGGATAAATGCTGCTGAGGGCAGATATAAAACAGTCGGCCTAGCATATACTTTCCGTGATTATGCTCCGTACTACGAGGATGTCAAAGAGAAGGGTATAAGCGATGAATTTAAGAACATTCTTCCGTTCCTTTGTGATGATGTCATGAATGATCAGGGTCTTCATATCGAAGTTAATATGAGACACGGCGAAGTTGATTTTGCAGGAAACGATCAGTTCTCTCTTGAAGGAACCAATCCTGACGGAACAAGAAGGGTGCATATGTTTGAACTCCCTAGATATATAGGAGATCACTGCAAAACCGTTGCCGAAGCAAAAGAGTATGTGAAAACTCTTGATATCTATTCAAAGAACGGATACTGGAATTACTGCTTTATAATTTCAGACAGCACACCTCAGGGTGAAACCCATGCTGCTCTCCTTGAATTTTCCGCAATCGGATATCTCGGCGATGTTTATAACTCAATAGTCGATGAAGAGGATCAGGTACTTGCCGTGAACTGGATTGATGAAGAGGACATCTCCAAGATAGACTGGGTCGGCGTAGGCGAGACAAATAAGGAAGTGTTCTGCAAAGTCAGCGCAGTAGCTCAGGCAAATTTCTACCTTAACTGGTGGGCATATCAGAGAGAGGATATGAAGTCAGGCGAAGGAAGATTCATGACAATTCAGAGCCTTATTAATGATGTCGACAGCACAGGTGAAATGTATGATTTAATGCGCAGAATCTCTTACTCATGGTTCTATGAGGATTATGAATTATGCAAGAAATATCATTTTGATCCAAGAAGCGAGAACCTTGGCGAATTCCAGGGCGGCACATATGATTTTCTGTTCAAAGAGGACATAGAGGATGTAATTGCAGAACTTTTCAATGCATCAAATGAAGAAATCCGTAACATGACAAGAGAGCAGAAAGAAGAAAAAGGCGGCATATGGGAATCCACATTCACTGAGGTCGTAGATGTTACAACTCAGACAATAGAAGTAAGATTCTTTGAAAACGAGGCACTGAGATTTAAAATCACTATGGACGGAATCGAGCATCTTGAAACGCTTGAAGCACCTTCTTACAGTGAACTTCCGCCACTGCCTGCTTTTGAATAATAAATAATAAGTATCATCTCCGAAAAGCCTCATTTGAGGCTTTTCTTTTATCGCCCGTCAGGTTTTTGTGCTGATTTTGCCTAAAATAAGATGCTTTTAATTAAAATTTTTCTTTCAAAAGAAAAATGGGGGCTCAATGGTTTGCCAAAATTACACGAAACGTGTTAATATACTAAAGTTTTATAGAGAAATAAAGAGGCTTTAGATTTATGGTAAGAGAAGACTTAAGAAACATTGCTATCATTGCACACGTTGACCATGGTAAGACTACCCTTGTTGATGGGATGCTCAAACAGTCAGGAACATTCAGGGAGAATCAGCAGGTGGATACCTGTGTTATGGATTCGGGAGATCTTGAAAAAGAAAGAGGAATCACAATCCTTGCAAAGAACACAGCAATTCATTACAACGGAATAAAAATAAACGTTATTGATACACCGGGACACGCAGATTTCTCAGGCGAAGTTGAAAGAGTCCTTAAAATGGTTCAGGGCGTTGTTCTTTTGGTTGATGCACAGGAAGGACCTATGCCACAGACCAGATTCGTTGTTCAGAAAGCCCTTGAACTTAATTTAAAGATAATCATCGTCGTAAACAAAATTGATAAACCGGATGCAAGAACTGCTGAGGTTGCTGATGAAGTACTTGAACTTTTACTTGACCTTGATGCAACAGATGAACAGCTTTCTTCACCGATTGTATACTGCAGCGGAAAATCCGGTACAGCAACACTTGATTACAACGTAAAAGGCGAAGACTTAAAGCCTCTCTTTGATACAATTATTTCTCATATTGACCCACCGGAAGGTGATGAAAAAGGCCAGCTGCAGCTTCTTGTTTCTGCTATTGATTACAACGACTATGTCGGAAGAATCGGTATCGGAAGAATTGAAAGAGGCGAAATCGATATGGCAAAGGAAGTTGTTGTGTGCGATTACCACAGCGGCATTTCACCATATAAGGCAAAAATCGGCAGTTTATTCCAGATTGAGGGACTTAAAAAAGAACCTGTTGAAAAAGCATCTGTCGGAGATATTGTATGTTTCAGCGGTATTGAAAATATCACAATCGGTAATACAATCTGCGCCCCTGATAAGATTGAACCTGTAGAGTTTGTAAAAATCGGTGAGCCGACAATTGAAATGAACTTTATGGTAAATGACAGCCCGTTTGCAGGAAGAGAAGGCAAGTTCGTAACTTCCCGTCATTTAAGAGACAGACTCTTCAAAGAACTTTTAAAGGACGTGTCATTAAGAGTATATCAGACAGAAAGTGCAGATACATTCAGAGTATGCGGTAGAGGTGAAATGCATCTTTCCATCCTTATTGAAACAATGAGAAGGGAAGGCTTTGAGTTCGGAGTAGGCACACCTAAGGTTATTTTCAAAAATATTGATGGTGTGAAATGCGAACCTATGGAAAGACTCTTTATCGATGTTCCGTCAGAATGTACAGGTTCTGTAATGGAAAGGATGGGAGTGAGAAAAGGCGAACTCGTATCAATGAACCCTATCGGAAGCAGAATCAGAATGGAATTCACAGTTCCTGCAAGAGGACTCTTCGGTTTTAAGAATGAATTCCTAACAGATACTAAGGGTGAAGGAATAATGAACCAGCTCTTTGACGGATATGCTCCATTCAAGGGACCTATCCCGAGAAGATTCACAGGATCACTTGTTGCATTTGAAACAGGCGAGGCAGACAGATACGGTCTCTTTAATGCTCAGGACAGAGGTCAGCTCTTTATCGGACCACAGACAATGGTTTATGAAGGAATGGTTGTCGGTGTTTCACCAAAGGCTGAAGATATAAGGGTAAACGTATGTAAGAAAAAGCATGTAACAAATATGCGTGCATCAGGTTCTGATGA
>JAKSOR010000022.1 GCA_024405515.1 Clostridia bacterium | reverse complement strand
CATGGCATAAGAACTTTAAAAACGCTCTTGTCTCAGGATTCTTTATCCGAAGATTGTATTTTAGCACCTTAAACTTTCCCATACTTTGAGTATATCACAAGTTATGTTACGAAAATGTAACGTAAACAGGGACTTGCTTTGGAGATTATCGGGTAAAAAGATATAACATCAAAGGAAAAGAGTACCTTAATACTCCATCAAAATTCTATTGTGAGGACATAGGATTACGAAATGTTAGAATAAACTTCAGGGAACCTAATATCGGTTTCTTAATTGAAAATACTGTCTACAATGAATTAGTTACCAAAGGGTATCGTGTTGATGTTGGATTTATTGAACGAAAAATAAAAAACAAAGAAGGAAAATATGTATACAATCAGTCAGAGGTAGATTTTATAGCCAGACGCTCAAGCAAAGAGTATTACATTCAAATAATGAACGAAATACCTGAAGGGAAACATTTAAATAATGAGTATGATGCATTGTTAGCTGTTCCTGGCTCGTTTAAAAAGATAATGGTTGTAAATCGCGATATTTACCACTATACAAATGCAGAATGAATTTTAGTGATATCGCTTGAGGATTTTCTTCTAAATGATAACAGTTTAGACTTATAGAAAATAATTCTAAATTCCCTTGCTAAATTATTTTTAATAATGTAAATTATTAAATGAATTAACCTGGCATCCAGTCAGGAATTAAAGAGGTATTATATGGCAGAAGTAACAATGGACAAAATCGTAGCACTTGCGAAAAACCGTGGATTTGTCTATCCAGGCAGTGAAATTTACGGCGGTCTTTCCAACTCATGGGACTATGGCCCGCTCGGTGTTGCAATGAAACAGAACATCAAAAATGCATGGTGGAAGAAATTTGTTGTCGAAAACAAATATAATGTAGGTCTTGACAGCGCAATTCTTATGAACCCTGACACATGGAGAGCATCCGGACACTTAACAGGATTTTCAGATCCTTTAATGGACTGTAAGTCATGTAAAGCCAGACACCGTGCAGATAATCTCATCGAAGATTATATGAAAAAGAAAGGTATTGAGGAAAATATTGCAGGATGGTCTAATGACGAACTTGAAAAATATGTCCTTGATAACAAACTTACATGTCCTGTATGCGGAAACGCAAACTTTACAGGCATCAGAAAGTTCAACCTTATGTTCAAAACATTCATTGGTGTAACAGAAGACACATCAAGCGAAGTTTATTTAAGACCTGAAACAGCTCAGGGCATCTTTGTAAACTTCAAGAATGTACAGAGAACAACAAGAAAGAAAGTACCATTCGGTATCGGACAGATTGGTAAGAGCTTCAGAAATGAAATCACACCTGGAAACTTCATTTTCAGAATCAGAGAATTTGAACAGATGGAACTTGAATTCTTCTGCGAACCTGGAACAGACCTTGAATGGTTTGATTACTGGAAGAATTTCTGCCACCAGTGGCTTTTAGATCTTGGCATGAATGATGAGAAATTAAAACTCCGTGACCACGATAAAGAAGAATTATGTTTCTATTCAAAAGCTACAACTGACTTTGAATATAAATTCCCGTTCGGTTGGGGCGAACTCTGGGGAGTGGCAGACAGAACTGACTATGACCTTAAACAGCACATCAACACAAGCGGCAAGGATTTAAGTTATCAGGATCCTGTAACAAATGCAAAATATATTCCGTATGTAATTGAACCATCGCTCGGTGCAGACAGAGTATTCCTTGCATTCTTATGTGATGCATATGAAGAACAGGATTTAGGGGACGGAGATTCAAGAGTTGTACTTCATCTCCACCATCAGCTTGCACCAGTAAAAATTGCAGTACTTCCGCTTCAGAAACAGCTCAATGAAAAAGCTGAAGAAATATACGATGAACTTTCAAAGAAATTCGCATGTGACTTTGACACATCAGCATCTATCGGAAAGAGATACCGTCGTCAGGATGAAATCGGAACTCCTTACTGCGTAACAGTTGACTTTGATTCACTTGAAGACAATTGCGTAACTGTCAGAGAAAGGGATTCAATGGCTCAGGTAAGAGTACCTATTGATGAACTCTCCAAATACTTTACAGAACAGTTCGAGTACTAATTAATACAAACCAAATACGAAGAGGACGGATTCAAATCCGCCCTCTTTTTTAAGATTATTACTTTCAGACATTTGTTTGATAATAATTATTTAATAATTCTAAAAAATAGTTTATCCATATATAATCGGCACTTTATCAATACAAATAATTTTTGAATTTTCTATTTACTTAATGGATCAACATACTTACCATCATAAATCTGGAAGCATCTGCCTTTCATCATATACTGATTCATTTCGCTTAAGTTTTCACTGTCAAACTGCCTTTTCCTCATAGGTTTGGCAGGAATCCCACCAACCAGAGTAAAATCTTCAACATCCTTTGTAACTATTGCACCTGTAGCACAAACTGCACCTTTTCCGATAGTAACTCCCGGAAGAATAGTACATGCCGTATAAACCTTAGCATATTCCTTAATTTCTACCGGTTTGTATGTTCTTTCCATATGATCTGCTTCAGAATGGGAATGAGTAAATATCTTTACGTATTCAGTAAGCATAGAGAAATCTCCGAATTTCACTCCGCCCTTTGCATCTATGTAACAACCTGCATTCCAGGATACATTCTCTCCTATTTCAATCTGATTAGCAAAATTAAATCTGCAGTTCTCATTACAGACAAATCCATCACCGCACTTCTTAAACATTTTCTTTGCTATTATCTGCCTGAACGGAATTGCAAAATCCATATTAATTCCAAGCGGCACCTTATCTACAGACTCCCAGAGAATCTGATAATTCCTCTGCTCTTCCGTGTAAGGATGCTCATCCATAAGAGGCATATAATCATTCCAGAGCTTAAAAGATTTTATAAGTTCCTCCGTATAACCAGATATCCCGATGATTTCTAATGCTTTTACTGTATTTAATGCAGTCATTCCCTCATCGGAAAGCTTTTTGAATTCAGCTAACTTGTCCTGAATAATTCCCATAATCCACCTATTTTATCTCAAAACTGTATTTTGTCAGAGTTTTATATTTTTCACCCTTCTTTAATACCATAGAAGGGAAAGAATCCACATTACATGCATTCGGATAACCCTGTGTTTCCATACAGAATGCTGACTGATAGCCATAAACCGCCTTTCCTACAAGTCCATCAAGGAAATTGCCAGTATAAAACTGCATGCACGGCCTGTCTGTAAAGACTTTCATATAGATTCCGCTATCTTCCGAGTATGCACTTGCAACCATATTCTTCTTATCATTTATAAGAACATAATTGAAATCATATCCTTTGGCAATATTGAGCATAAAGTCATCAGTTTTAATGTCTTTTCCGATTTTCTTCGGCTGAGAAAAATCATATGCTGTACCCTTTATGTCCTTTAATTCCCCGTGAGGAATAAGTCCCTCATCAACTGCAGTTAATTTTGATGATGAAATATATACTTCATGATCCAAAATTGTATCCCATTTACCAGAAAGATTAAAATATGCGTGGTTTGTTAATGAGCAGAGTGTATCTTTATCTGATTCAGCCTCATATGAAATGGATAATGTATTATTATCATCTAAAGAATATATAACAGACACGTTAAGATTCCCCGGATATCCTTCTTCACCATCAGGAGAAATTCTTGAAAGTTTTAGCCCGGCTTCAGTTATTTCAGCCTTCCATATCTTTTTATCAAATCCTTCATTGCCACCATGCAGATGGTTATCTCCGTCATTTTTGAAAAGAGAATATTTAATTCCGCTAAGTTCAAATTCTGCACCACCGATTCTGTTCCCGACTCTTCCGATGACTGCATTAAAATACGGATTCTCCTGCTTAAAAAAATCCGGATATGTAAATCCAGCAACAACATCTATCAGTTGTCCGTTTCTGTCCGGAACAAAGAGTTTGAAGATTCTGGCACCATAAGTAATTATCTGTGCCTGCATGCCGTTTGAGTTCGTAATTTCATATAACTCAATTCCGTTTAATGTAACATCAATTTTTTTAATTTTCATAATTTTTTTGTCCGAATAAATAGTTTATCTATACACAATCGGCACTTTACCGAATTTTTAATATAAATAATTTTTTGGTTTCTTTTTATCTTCGATGAATCTTTCGATTATAAAAGCAGTTATTCCTTCAACATCAATAAAGTCCCTTGGGAGGAACTTTACGCGGTTAAACTGAGCAAATTTGTCTACATGGGCATCAAGTATTACAGGAGTGAAAAATTCCAGTTTATAGCATATTTCCTGAACCATTGAAATAAAGCTGTCTTTTTCGAATGTATAATTTCCTTCAAAGACAATATCCTTTACTATCTTGTCTCCGTTCATAATTTTAGCCCAGACTTTCATCAGTATTCCTCCACAATCTCACCAATATAGAATGTATGCAGGTCTTCTTTATCAGGATAGCATGCATTAAGCAGGTCTTTCGGGATATCTCCCATTTTGACAGCAGATATTACCTTGCATTCAAAGTATTTCTGACATCCACCAACAACATATGAATTAACACTTTTGGCTTTGACCTTTTCAAGGCCGCACTCTTTCCATTTGTCAAAGTTCCTGCCGCTCTTTCTTCCGCAGAACATGATTTCATCTTGCATCGTTCCGTCTTTCGGGACTGAAACCGTGAACTCTTTCGTCTTGTCAAGAAACACTTTTGTATATCTGGACTCTCTAACTGGTACAATGTATACTTTTTTGTTCCACATCACACCGACCATTCCCCAGCTTGCAATCATAGTGTTCTCTGCACTTGTGATGAAAGCACCTCTGTTAAATGTCTGATTCATAAAATCCATATCGTTAAAATCGTGCATATTCTACCTCGATTCATTTGATTTTAATTGTATTCAATGATACCATACTAAACGTGGTGTCGGCAACCCACACTAATAAAACCGAGGTATCATAATTTGAAGAATTCTGTAAGATTTATTACACGATCAGCGCTTATTGCAGCTTTATATCTTGTATTATCCGTGGCATTTCAGGCCATTTCTTTTGGTCCTGTGCAGTTAAGAGTCAGCGAAGCACTCGTTTTACTCCCTGTAATTATGCCGGAAGCCATACCGGGACTTGCCATCGGATGTTTCCTGACGAATTTCTTCTTCTCTCCTTTCGGTGTATACGATATAGTTCTCGGCACAGCAGCAACACTTATCGGTGCAGTACTTACATACTGCCTTAAAAAACGTATTGTTTTGGCTGCAATTCCTCCTATTATACTCAATGCTCTTCTTGTTCCGGTGGTTTTTGCTCTTGAAAATCCTGACATTTACCTTATCAGCGCAGGAGAAATCCTTCTTTCCCAGATAATAAGCGTCGGAATAATAGGAATTCCCGTCACACTGCTTCTGAAAAATGCCTTTGTTAAGGCAAGGATAATAACTCCGGTAAAATCAAAATACGACTCACAGGAATATGTACGGAATCCTGAAGATGATGAGTATTAAATGTGCTTTCTTTTTTTAAGCCCACAATATGTAGGCTTTTTATTTTTATAAAAAAATAAGATTCATCCTGGTTTTCTTTTTGTGATAACCTTATTAATACATTTTTACGGATTATTGCGGAGGAAAATAAATTGAGTTTTGTTAAATTTTCAAATGACTTTCTGATGGAGACATTCACACTGGTAGACAACTTCTTTATTACCCAGTATCTGCCTTTCTGTGATGAAAAACAGATTAAGGTATACCTCTACGGGCTGTTTTTGTGTACTAATCCATCCAAAGAAAACTCAATGGAATCCCTTCTGACTGCTCTTGACGTGAAAGAAGAGGAAGTTAATGAAATTTATCAGTATTTTGAAGATATGGGCATGGTCCAGATAATTTCAAAGAATCCTCTTGAGGTAAAATACCTTTCCCTTAAGAGGTCAATGCAGACACCTAAAAAGTATAAATCAGAAAAATGGAACGATTTCAATATCCATCTTCAGCAGCTTTTCCCTGAAAGAATGCTTACACCGAATGAATACAATGAATATTATATGTTCATTGATGATACAAAAATTGATACTGATGCAATGCTCATGATTGTTCAGTACTGCATAAATCTCAAGGGAATGAGCGTAAGATACCCTTATATCCTTACCGTAGCCAGGAACTGGGTTCAGGACGGAGTAAGAACAATGGATGATGTCGAAGCCAAACTTGAAGAATACGATGCTCAGAAAGATCAGATAACCAAAGTCCTTGCAGCGCTCGGAAGGAAAGGCTCCGCAGATATCGAAGAAAAACAGATGTTCACAAAATGGACAAAAACATACGGATATGACCTCGGTGCAATACTTACAGCAGTCAAAGGACTTAAATCCAATAAGAGTTTCAAAAAACTTGATTCAAAACTTGACGAATTCTATAAACTCTCAATATTCTCAGCGGAAGAAATGGATGATTATCAGGCAAGAAGAGACCATCTCATCGAACTCGCAATTTCAATAAACAAGTCTCTTGGCATATATTACCAGTCAACAGACCATGAAATTGAAACATATATTGTCCCGTGGACAACAAAAGGATTTTCAGATGATGCACTTCTTTTAATAGCCCACCAGTGCTTTATTACAAACATAAGAACACTTGACGGAATGGGCAATGTAGTAAGCAAATTCTATTCCAAAGGGCTTCTTACATCAGAAAGCATCAACGAATACACAAGAATTCAGCTTGAAAGAGATGAAAGAATCAAGAAGATTATTGAGGCAACCGGAAGATCAAGAACTGTCACACAAACCGACAGGGATTATTATTCAACATGGACTGGAATATGGGGATTTGATGAAGATATTATCCTGTATGCGGCTTCTCAGTCAGTATCAAGGACTTATCCTGTTCAGTACATAAACCAGCTGCTTTCCCAGTATAAATCGGCAGGAATCACAACATATGAGCAGGCAGTTAAATTCAGACCATATGATGCTTCAAAGATCAAGCGCGATTATGAGGAAAGAGAATATACAAAAGAAGAGCTTCAGTCTATCATTACAAACCTTGACAGTCTGAGCGAGGCGGATCTGTGATATGAGAGATAAAGTAATAGCAAAAGCAAAACAGCTCCATGAAGCAAAAATAAATGCACTGAAACTGCAGGCAGAACATGTTAAACAGGCATTGTTCGAAATTCCTGAAGTCAGTGATGCATACACTGCATATTATAAGATTGTCAGCGAGTGTATGCGCAGTCATAAAGACCCTTATCTTCCTTCGCAGGAAGCATATACAAATTATCTTAATATCCTTGCAAAGCACGGATATGATGATTCTTTCGGATACAAACCTTTATGTGACAAATGCAATGACACGGGAATGGTCGGTAATACTTTCTGTGACTGTTTCAAAAATGAATATCAGACAGCTTTAAGAGAAATATGCGAAATAGATAAAAAAGCACCTTTCTCCTTTAAAGATTCTGACCCATCAGTTGCTCAGGATGAAAACCAGAAAGAAGCACTCACCAAAATTTATTCCCTTATGGAGAAATATGCATCAAAATATCCGGATGTAACGAAATATAATATTTATATTTCAGGTGCCACAGGAACTGGTAAAACATGCCTTGCATCCTCAATTGCAAGAGCAGCGGTAGAAAACGGAATGACCGTCAAATTTGTGTCAGCATATGAATTTAATTCTGCCATGATTACTGCTCACACATCTCCTATATCTCAGAGGAATTATCTCCTTAGCGATTATCTTGATGCAGATTTTTTAATCATTGATGACCTCGGTACGGAACCTATGACGAGAAATGTCACTACCGAATATCTTCTTTTAATTATCAATGAAAGAACAATCAATCATAAAGCCACAATCATCACATCAAATATCAGTACAGATTACATATCTGAAAGATATGGGGAAAGAATCTACTCAAGACTTTCAGACAAAGCAAATTCACTGGTTTTCAGCATTAAAGGAAAGGACTTAAGACGAGGCAGATAACATGCTTAAAGACATAGCAAAAATTCAGGAATTTCTTAATGATTACAACATAGATGCCTTTTTGATCACAGGCACAGACCCTCACGGAAGTGAATATACATCGGAAAGGTACAAGGCGGTAGAATTCTTCTCATCATTTACAGGAGAAGGGAACCTTCTTATAACCAAAAACGAAAGTTTACTCTGGACAGACAGCAGATATTTTATACAGGCGGCAAAAGAGCTTAAAGAATCCGGCACCATTTTGATGAAGATGTTCGAAGATGGTGTACCAAGCATTTATGAATACCTTAAAAAGTATTCAAGTCTTGCTGTCGATGCCGAATGTTTAACTGCTGATATGGCAGAAAAGATTTCCATTAACAATAAAAAACTAACCATCATTTCAGCTGGGAAAATCATCAACAAGATTTGGGATGAAAGGCCATCCATGCCTTCTTCTCAGGCATTTATAATAGATGATGAGGATGCCGGAGAAAGCACCGAGAACAGGATAAGCAAAATAAGATATGCAATGGATGAGTACAATGTTGATTACGCACTTCTCACTTCCCTTGATGATATCGGGTGGGTATTTAATATGCGTGGAACCGACATTCCTTACAACATGGTTAACTACTCATTTGCTCTTATTTCAAAAGATAAAGCAACACTTTATATGGATAGAAATAAACTCGGTCATAACGCAATCAATGTTTTAACACTTCAGAATATAGAATTAAAGCCTTATTTGAGTGTATATGATGACATTTCAGAAATAGACAGCAAAATAATGATGGACCCGTCATCCGTCAATTACAGGCTTCTCTCACTTATTAACAAACCGGGCTTCTGTCACCCGTTTATCACATCTGTTCTTAAGGCAAGAAAAAACGATGCTGAGATAAAAAATATCAAAGCTGCCCATCTTGAAGATGCTGCAGCAGTTATAAGATTTATTAAGTATGTCAAAGAAAATGCAGGAAATGATATTGATGAAATTTCCCTTGGAAGAAAACTCCACTCATTGAGAAAAGCATCCCCTTCATTTATTGAGGAATCATTCGAAACCATCTGCGCATACAAAGAAAACGCAGCCATTGTTCACTACACATCAAAACCTGAAACAAATAAGAAAGTTGAAGGAAACGGTATGCTCCTTGTAGACAGCGGCGCGCACTACAAATTCGGAACAACCGATATTACAAGGACCATCGTTATTGGTAAAATCAGTGAAAAAGAAAAGCATGATTTCACATTGGCATTAAAAGCCCACATCAGCCTTGAAATGCTCCGCTTTAACGACCTTTCAACAGGTGCTGATATAGACAAAGCAGCAAGAGAGCCGCTTTTGAAAGAAGGCAAAAACTTCGGCCACGGAACAGGGCACGGAGTCGGATATATGCTCTGCGTCCATGAAGGACCGATGAGCATTTCACCTAGAGCAAAACAGTATCCTTTCACAGACAGAATTGTTACATCAATCGAGCCTGGACTTTACTTTGAAAACGAGTACGGCGTAAGACATGAGAATCTTGCTCTTACAGTTTCTAAAGAAGAAGGGATAAACAGTTTTGAGCCACTTACACTGGTACCGTTTGACATTGAGGGCATAGACAAAAACATGCTTGATAAAAACGAGATCGAATGGCTCAATGAGTATCATAAAAAAGTTTATGAAGCAGTTTCCCCTGCCTTAAACGACGAGGAAAAGGAATATCTAAAGAAAGCAACAAGAAAAATATAGGCAACATATGTCAGGACTTATAATTTCGGCCGTAACGGTCGCATTAATAATTCTGTCAGTACTTTTGTTCCCGACCATTGAAATCCTCGGAAAGAAAATATCGACTTACTGGATGATAGCACTTATCGGCGCCTTCACCCTTATTATGACTTACTCTGTTTCCCTTGAAAAAATAGCCGAGGCTTTCACAGCTGAAACAATGAATCCTGTCAAAATCCTGATTCTGTTTATTTCAATGACGGTGCTTTCTATTTTCCTTGATGAAGTCGGAATGTTCAGGTACATTGCCATAGCTTCAGCCAAAAGATTCAAAACAAGTCAGTTCAGATTGTTTTTCGGTTTCTACTTCCTTATATCATTTCTGACGGTCTTCACTTCAAATGACATAATCATCCTGACTTTTACTCCGTTCATCTGTTACTACACAAAGCATGCAAGAATTAATCCCATTCCGTACCTTGTTGCGGAGTTCGTTGCAGCAAACACATGGAGCATGTTCTTAATAATAGGCAATCCGACAAACATTTTCCTTGCTTCCGCATTCGAAATAGACTTCGTTACTTATCTGATTCATATGGCACTGCCTACTCTTCTAGCATCGGTTACTTCGCTTGCAGTTTTGTCACTTATATTCTTTAAGAGCCTTAAAAAAGAAATGGAGGTTCATGAAGAAGAACTTCCAAACCTCAATAAATTTTTACTTGTAATAGGACTCATTCACCTCATCGGATGTACCGTGCTTGTTGCAATTTCATCATATATCGGACTTGAAATGTGGCTCATTACATTCGGGTTTGCAGCATCACTGATTATCATCTCATCCATATATAATATTGCAAAAAAGAATGTTTATCCGTACACTTTTGATACATTAAAGCGCTCTCCGTGGAATTTGATTCCGTTTGTAATATCCATGTTTGTTATTGTTGAGACACTGAATGAAGAAGGTTTTACGGCAATGATATCATCCAATCTGCCGGATAACGTATTCACATACGGATACTCTTCAGTACTTGCCGCTAACCTTATTAACAACATTCCTATGAGTGTTCTGTTCTCGAATATTATTACCCCATCCACCTCAACAATGTCTGCATATGCCACCATCATAAGCTCAAACATTGCCGCGGTTATTACTCCTGTCGGAGCACTGGCCGGTATTATGTGGATGAGTCTTTTGAAAACCTACCATGTGAAATATTCTTTCGGCAAATTTATGGGATACGGATTAATTATAGGCATACCTACAGTAAGCGTTGCCCTGGCATCACTTCTTATAATTTAAAAGAGCACCATTGGCGCCCTTTCTATTTCTGATTTGCTTCTTTCTGTTTTAAATAGTCCTGGAATTTCTTATTTTCCATATGCCAGTAGAATTTCTTAAGAGGAGGACAGAGCCCGAAAAGAATTCTTGAAAGTCCGAATGCCGGACATGGATTAACGTATTTTTTCTTTTTATCAAGCCCTTTGTATATTTTCCTTGCAACTACAGTCGGTTTCTGAACAGGGAACGGTTTCTTTAAATTAACAGTTCCGTTGCCTTCTGTTCCTTTTTTGAAAAAGCCTGTGTCGGTTGCTACAGGATATACTGTTGTAAGAGAAATATTTGAAGGCATCTCAAGTCTTAAACTCTCCTGCCATCCCTGAAGTGCAAACTTTGTTCCGGAATAGAGTGCGTAACCAGGCATTCCCATCTTACCCATTGCGGAAATGGTTATTGCTATCTGTCCGGCTTTTCCGTTTTTATATTCAACGAATTTCATATATGTATAAATCGGGGAATATGTATTTACCTTAAAGATAAGATCCATTCTGTCCCAGTTTACGTAATCCATTTTTTCAAAATACGGGAAACCGGCATTTGCAAAGAAGATATCTATATCTCCCATGACTTCTGTTGCCTTATCAAAAATTGCATCTATGTTTTCTTTTTTTGAAACATCACAAACAAAAGGAATAACTTTGTTATTATCTAAAGTATCGAGCACATCAGTTTTAAGGTCAACGGCCAGAATTTTATTGTTGCCCTGCATAAGAAGTTTAAGTGTCTCAAGACCTATTCCGCTGTTTGCGCCGGTAAGCACAATCTTTTTATTATCTATCATAATTATCTCCGGAATTTACAATCATATATAATATACGACAACTCCGCTTTTAATCCAAATGAATTAGTTAAAATGCCCAGTTTCCGTTTTTAAATATTGCTATTTCTTTTCCTTCACGGGTAACACCTGTTATATTAAGGTCTTCTGAGCCTATCATGAAATCGACATGAATCATCGAATCATTTATTCCCTTGTCTTTAAGCTCATCGAGCGAATATTTATCATAATCCTTAATCAGATTCGAAAATCCCATACCAAGAGCTAAATGACATGATGCATTTTCATCAAAAAGCGTATTGTAAAACAGAATTCCGGTATTATTTATCGGTGAATCCTCGGCAATTAATGCGCATTCCCCGAGATAACATGCTGTTTCATCCATGGATATCATCTTCTTTAAAAGTTCTTCATTCTTTTCTGCATGGACCTCTGTGGCCTTTCCGTTTTCAAACCTGATACTGAAGTTTTCTATGAGTTCTCCCTGATAGGACAGTGGCTTCGTTGCAAAGACAATACCATCCGCATCGCCTCGCATCGGAGTTGTGAAAATTTCCTCAGAAGGAATATTCGGGTTAAATTCAATGCCAGTGCCGAGCGTGAACTCGGAACCGCCGGCAAACAAACAGTCTTCAATGAGTCCTACCCTCAGATCCGTTCCGTTTGAAGATTTGTACTTCAGTTCTTTAAGACCCAGTGAATTAAGATAATCGTATTTCTTTTTAAGGATAGCATTATGCTTTTCCCATTCCTCAACCGGGTTGTCCCATACTCTTGATGTATAAAGGATTGCTTCCCAGAGTTTTTCTGTTGCCTTTGAAGATGACATATCAGGGAAAACCTTCTTTGCCCATTCTTTTCCTGCCGCAGCAGCAATACACCACTGCTCTTTATTCTCAACTCTGTCAAGATAAGGTTTGATTATCGGGTACTGTTTTGCTTTGGATTTTGCAACTTTTGCCTGGTTGACACCTTTTAAGCAATCAGGATCCGAACTCTCAATAAAAAGCCTGCACGGAAGTGCCTGACATCTGTGTTCAAGGCGCTCAAGCTCCCATTTTTCAGGTGTCGAAAGCGTTTCCACAGTCTGATACTTATAATCGAGTTTCTTTATCTCATCATCGTTCCAGTAGATATTTACCTTTCTGGCACCTGCTTTGTATGCAGCTTCTGTTATACATTTTGCAAGCGGCTGCTGGTCAAGATTAATGTAAAGATTGAGCTCCTGCCCCTTTTTAAGGCTTACTCCTTTTTTTATTAGGAGGTCCGCATATTTTTTCAGAATTGATTTTTTCATAAATACCTCTTTCTAGTTTATATAATTGTACATTATATAAATACTCATTGCAATTGCAGGTATATGCAACGGAGAATTAATTTGTTATACTTATTCCATGAAAAAAACTACCTGCTTACTTATAATATTTATTTTGATTCTCGGTCTTTGTCTTACTTCCTGCAATAAAGAGGAAGCACCTAAGTATATTGATTACTCATCAGAGTGCACATTTGAAACAAAAATTACAGAAACCGAAGACTATCTGATTTTTGAACCTGATACAGAAGAAAGAGCAAAATACGGCGTTCTTTTCTTCCCGGGAACTGCAATTGCCGCATCTTCATATACTTATTTCGGTGCCGCTTTGTCCACAATGGGATATATTGTGGCAATTCCTAAAGTGTCATTTGCATATATGTTCTATGAAGATGATACCGACGATGGCACATCCGGCGTAAAATATACAAAAAACATAGCAAAGGAAATCACTGACAAATACAGCTACGTTTCTTTCTACACAGGCGGACATTCCCAGGGAGGCGGCGCTGCAGTTAAATATGCCTCTGAGAACGCAGAGAACCTGCTCGGATGTATTCTCATGGCTCCGCTTACATTCGGTGAATCAATAAAAGATTCAGGGCTTGCCACATTAATTATAGAAGCAGATAATGACCACGTCCTTTCTGACAAAATGAAAGAAGACAGCTACCTTGTAATACCTCAGGACACAAAATATGTAATGCTTGAAAATGCATCACATATGTCTTTCTCTGAAATGGATGATGACAGCGTGCTTTCAATGTTCAATAATGACGGAGACGGGATGAGTGAGAACGATAAGGCCGTACAGAAATCTAATATCATTATTGAAGTGTGCCGCTTCTTAAATATACAAATATAAAGACAAAACGAAATCACCTGCCGTCTGGCAGGTGATTCCTATTTACATGCAATTATTATTCTTTAATAAGTCCTTTCTCTAAAAGTTCTGCAAATGTTGCACTTTCAGGAATAAAGTTTTCATTGCTGTCTGAACCTTTTTCGATTCCCTTCTTTGTCATAAGGTCCTCAACAAGTTCAAGCGCCCACTGTTCCTTTCTGTCTGTTTTAATCTTATAAAGACATGAGGTGGAGGCATATTTCTTTGCCTTGGCAGTAATGCAAGTATACTTTGTTCCCTCATATTCTGCAGGATCTAAAGCCATATAGAGATAGAGTGACTTTCCTCTTACAGAAAGTACTGCAAGTTTGTCTCTGCCCTTGTTAATTGTGTCACACGGCCATGAAAGTCTTGCTGTAACCTTCTTGTATGAAAGGAATGCATTCTTAATGTCGTTGTAATACTTTTTGATATTATCCGGAGCAAGAGTAAGTTTTGCTGTGAAAGACTTATTGTAACGGATTTTGATTACTGTTCCGTCTTCTGCAACAATTGTCTCCTCTTCTGTTTCGTCTTCATCGTTATCATCAGTATCATCGGCTTCATCCGTATCCTCTTCAGGTGTTTCTTCCTGAGGGGCAGGTGCCGGTTTTTCTTCTTCTGCTACTGCAATACCAGCAAAATCAGATGGTCCGTTAACGACTTTTATAAGACCTTTCTCTAAAAGTTCTTTGAATGTTGCATCTTCAGGTGTGAAGTCTTCCTCACATTCTTTTCCTTCTTCAATGCCGAACTTCTTCATTAAATCTGCAATAAGTTCTTCTGCCCACTGTTCTTTTCTGTCTGTTCTGATCTTGTAAAGGCACGGAACTGCTGCATATTTCTTTGTTTCCACGTTAACGCATGAGAATTTTGTTCCTTCGTAATCTGCTGCATCAAGTGCTAAATAGAGATATAAGGATTTGCCCCTTACGTTAAATGCTGCTATCTTTGTTCTTCCGAAATTGATGCTGTCAAAAGACCATGAGATTCTTGAAGATACTTTCTTGTATGAAAGAACGACCTTCTTGAGTTCATTATAGTACTTTTTGATATTATCTGGAGCAAGGGTAAGTCTTGCAATAAAGGACTTATTGTAACGGATCTTAATTACTGTGCCGTCCTCTGCAATTACTGTTTCTTCCTGTTCCTCATCCTCTTCGGAATCATCTTCTGCTTCTTCGTCTTCATCCTCATCAGCGGATTCCTCTTTGACTTCTTCTGCCATAGGTTCCTCAGCTGGCTCCTCTGCAGGAATTTCTTCCTGAGGTGCTTCTTCCTCGGATGCTTCTTCAGCCACTTCCTCAGCTTCAGGTTCGGAAGATTCTTCCTCTTCTTCAGGGATTTCCTCTTCTGTTTCTTCAGGCTCTGCTGCAACTACCGGCTCTGCTGCCTTAGGTGCAGTCTCTTCTGCCTTTTCTTCTTCCTGAGCTTTTTCAGCCGGACCTTCAGCAATTGTTCTGTATTTCTTTACGTCATCAGAAATTTCTTCCTGAACTTTTTCCGAAGGTGCTGCTGGCTGTTTTTTCTTGCTGTCATCAACAAATTTCTTTGCTGCAGCAGCAAATTCAAGGAATGCCGTTGCTGAAACAAGACTAAGCACTATTATTATTGCTAATACTCCTGTTGACATCGGTTACTCCTTAGTTTTTCTTTGCTTTGATTACGTATACTGCTACGCCGAACATCATAAGTACTGCGATTGCGCTGAGTACTGTTGATGCAATAGCAAGTCCGTTTGCATTTGCATTGTCTACACATGCATCTTTTCCGTCTTCACCTTTGATTTTTCCAAGGTTCTGAGTTGTTCCGTCAGAATATGTAATGATTAAATTACCATCTGAATCTACGTTTACGCTTGAGATGCTCTTAACTGCATTAGGCTCAAATTCGATTGGATCGGAAATAACAATTGGGTCTGTTTCAATTTCAACGCCGTTGAAAATAGGGAATACAACAAATTCTACTGAAATTTCTGTACCTGGTTCACAGCCTGTTCCGTCAAGATCAATGAAACCACACTGGAATTTTTTGACTGTATCCACTGCTTCTGCATATGTAACATCGTCCATTCCTGCTAATCTTAAAAGACGGAGTGAATCACCTTCTGTCATTGTTCCACTGATTTCACATGGTGCCCACTTTTCACCGTATGCATCATACTGTCCGCAAAGAACAACCTTTGAGAAATCAATACTTCCTGAGTTGATTGTTAAAACAAAATCAACAATCCAGTCTTTATAGATTTTTTCATCAACGTTTTCTTCTGCAATTTCGAATTTATATCCTTTCTTGAGAGTGTATGTTACGTTATCAATCATTGTGACTTTGAGTTCATCACCTGTTAAGGCTGTCATTGCAGGCTTTTCAGGGAGTTCATTTACATCATATGATTCTTCAACTTCTACAGGATCAACTATTTCTGCAACGATTACAGAACCTGTTTCATCTCCGCCATCTTCTGTCTCATAAAGATTTACTTCTGCTCCGACTGAAGTTCCTGGTGCAAATGCTGATTTGTCTTCAGAAATATCAATGAGACCACACTGGAATTTATCAACGAACTGTGCCATTTTGCTGATAGGCATAACTTCATCAATTAAATCAAGAACTCTGATTTCTGCTCCTGCCATTAAAATGCCGTCACCCATGATTTCACTGCATGGAATAACAACCCAGTTTTCGTTGTTATAGTCATACTGTCCAGCAACATAGAGCTTTGATTTATCAACAGCGCCGGATTCAACTTTGAAAACAAAGTCTGTATTCCAGTCATTAAACTGATCATCAAAATCCACGCTTTTATTAAGTGTGAAAATACGACCTGTGATAAGCTCATATGTTTCTAAATCTCTCTCATCTCCGCCATACATGTACGCTACGATTTCCTGACCAGCCGGAATTTCTTCAATGTCGGCTGAAGGAAGTGTTCCTTCATCTGCTGCGTCAGCAACATTCTGAGGGAGTGTGAACATCATAATTCCTGCTGTAAGTGCAAGAACTAAAACGATTGCCAAAACTCTTTTAAATGTTAAAG
>JAKSOR010000021.1 GCA_024405515.1 Clostridia bacterium | reverse complement strand
GTGTTGCAGGATCACCGAATTCAACAGCATCAAAGATAACTGATTCAATGTTTGCGCTAGAATTTTCACCTTCTGTATAATTCATACCCACATACATCGTCAATACTGTTTCCCACGCAAAGTAAGGACTTGTCAAGATTCTAAACTGAATAAGAGTTCCACCATTACCATTCGGCTGTGTTGAAATATATACGTCAGCTTCTGAATCAATTCCTATAATGTGGACTATTGCATCTATACTATTAGCAGCTAAAGCGGTATCATCGAGAGAAATTATCTTGTATGCATCAATAACGAGAACATGAGTTGTTACAGAATCATCAAAAAGAAGAGTATTTCCCGATATGTTGTTTACCAGGAGATTTACTGAAAGTGTTTCTCCGCAGTCTGCCCACTTACCATTTATCTCCTTTGTAATGGATTCTGCCCTATCAGTTCTCAATGTAGTTGTTGAATATGGTGTTGAATAATCTGCTTTTACATAAAAAGATTGTGTGTTGGCTGTATTTATATTACCTGCAATGTCACATACATAAAATGTGAAATAATAGTAACCACTGCCAGTCGCATTTGTTCCTCCACTGATATTACTTCCTTTATTAATACCTTCAGCAGTTCCAGTTTCAAAGTTATAAACAAATGAACTGATATCGTTTACGGCAATCGGTCTAAAATAATCATTTAAATCATCGTATGTTGCATGAGGAGTACTATTATTGCTTGCGCCAACGGCAGTCCCACCCTTGCTAACCGTATAGAACCATACATATGGGGAATAGAATTCACCATCAGATTCATCGGAGCCAATACCCGATGAAACATTGATGGTCAGTTTTTTAGTTCTTACCCATTGAGCAGAATCCTGAACAGTTGGATTCGTAAACATAATATTAAGTTCATCAGTAGAGAATGATAAATTTGCAATCGGCATCTCATTATCAATTCCAGCAAATTTTACTGATGTTGAGCAACTTCCTTTGCCATAGTCTTTAACTATTGTATTGACCTGAGCATTTCTATACATATAGTATGTAACTAGTATTCTTGCAGAATTTACTTTCTTAACCTCAACGGCACCAACAGTATCATTAGTTGTAGCATTATCACCATCATCGATAGAAATCAACGCACTGAAGGTGTTCCCTACTCCAATATTGCTAACATCAATCTCTGTCTCTCCGACCTGAATTGTTTTAATACCAGAAGCATAGTCTGGTGATGCAGTTTCCCACGTGATTACACCAGTTTCTTTGTCATAATTCTGGACATATTCATCTCCTGCTCCAGCAACAGTAGCCATCTGTTCTCTAGATAAAGCTCCATCCTCACCAAGATTCAAAAGCATAAGAGCAAGAGGATCTTGTGACTGATAGTTATACGTATCAACAAATTCTACCTGAAGTTTTTTATAATAACTTACATTTTTCCCACCTACAGAAATAGAAGAAATAATTTCATTTGTATACGACTGCATTGAGCCGCTGCCGTCAATAATACTGTCGAGTCTTTTTGAAAGTTCACTAGTCAAATCCACATCATAATCTTTTGAACCATATTTAATTTTATTTACTTTAGCGCTTTGTCCTATCTTATCAGCATATGGAACTGGATCATCAATGTTTCCAGCAAGTCCATCTAAAGTTGAAGAAACTATAGGATTACCACCATCTTCTTTTACTGTCGTTGAAGAATATGTTATGGAATTCTTGGTAATTTTTAGTTCAACAACTATGTTTGAGAATTTAACATAACCATTATTATTGCTTACCGCATCTCCATGTTCCCATTTGAAAGAACCACCTAAAGTCAAAACCTGGCCTTTGACCTGTGTAGTAGCAGTGTAATTATCTCCACTCGAAGTTTCATTTTCACTACCAAAACCATTTGCATTAACACTCTTTCCACTGGACCAGACAAACGAAGCAGACGAATCTCTAACACCTTTCGCAGAAAAACCAGAGCCTGAGGTTGCTACACCAATTTTCCCAGTCGTTGTATTGTTCGTTGCAAGAAAATTAGCTTCAGCGTGGACTGTAATAGTAGCAGTAACTTTTGCAGTCAACGTATACATGCTATTGTTGAAAAATTTTGAGACAAACCCTGAATCATTACCTAATATAATATTGATTGCACTGTATGTTGTTCTATTCCTACCGATATCTTTTCCACCGAATGTCCAGTTATTTACTCCACCATCTATATACAATACAGCTGTAGAACCGCCATCTCTAAAAGCCTCAAAGTTTTTATCTGTTTGCGCTGTAGTCTGCAAAGTTTCAGTCTTTGTCCAAGTCGTCGTACTTGGATTGGTCCCCGGGAAACCAAAATCCAAAGCCGTATACTGAGATGTACGACCATCTAAATATATAGCCTCAGCAGAACCAACGCTTCCACCTTCCTCATCGCTTACACCGGACACTTCCGCATAACCAGCAACAGCAATGTCACCCTGACAATCTTTTTCAGTTGCACAAACAATGAATGTAGCAACAAAGACAAAGATGAAGCATGCAACCAGTATCGCTATCTTAGCGATGTCATACTTTCTGTTTACACTGTTTTTTGCTCTCATAATTTATACCTCGACAGTTGGTAATGTGCCTCACGTATATACGCATACACGCGTAGCACGATATTTATACATAATGATTCTATTGCTAAAATGATCGCGTGTCAATAAATATTTTATACACACACGGGAGTTTTATACGGTAAAAAGAAAAAGCAGCCGATTAGATGCTGCTTTAAATATTAATTGTAGCAAAAATTATTTTCTCAATTCGGTTCTCTTGATTTTACCTGAAATGGTCTTCGGGAGTGAATCAACAAAATCAATGATTCTCGGATACTTGTAAGGAGCTGTAAGTTTTTTGACAAAAACCTGAATCTCTTTCTTAAGTTCCTCTGTAGGTTCATAGCCTTTAGCAAGCACGATTGTTGCCTTGACGACCTGACCTCTTACAGGATCCGGTGCACCGGTTACGGCACATTCAACTACAGCAGGATGTTCCATAAGAACGCTTTCTATTTCAAAAGGTCCGATACGGTATCCTGATGATTTGATAATATCATCGGTACGTCCTACAAAGAACATATATCCGTCCTCATCCTTCCATGCTGTATCACCTGTATGATAAAGGCCGTCACGCATCTGTGCGTTTGTTTCTTCTTCGTTATTGTAATAGCATCTGAAAAGTCCGTACGGTCTGCCCTTTGATATATCCACACAAATCTCGCCTGTGGTACCGCACTCAACTTCGTTTCCGTCATAATCGACTATCTTGATATTATATATCGGAGTTGGTTTTCCCATACTGCCGAGTTTCGGAGTTGAGCCGATTAGATTACCGATTGTGAGTGTCGTTTCGGTCTGACCGAATCCTTCCATAATAGATAATCCCGTAGCCTGTTTGAGCTGATTATATACCTCAGGATTAAGTGCCTCACCTGCAGTTGTTATGTACTTAAGAGAACTCAGATCATGCTGTGAGAGATCGGACTTAATCATAAATCTGTAAATTGTAGGCGGAGCACAGAATGTCGTAATATGGTACTTGGATATCATATTGAGAACATTTTCCTGGTCGAACTTTTCAAAGTCATATGTGAAAACACATGCACCCATGAGCCACTGGCCATAAAGTTTGCCCCATGCAGCCTTTCCCCATCCTGTTTCGGCAACGGTAAAATGAATGCCGTCTTTTTCAACATGATGCCACCATTTTGCAGTGAGGAAATGAGCTATTGAATAAGTATGTTCATGAGCAGCCATCTTAGGATACGAAGTTGTTCCTGATGTGAAATACATGAGCATAAGCTCATCACGCATAGGATTCTTGTCCCCTTCAGGTCTTTCAAAAACTTTGGAAAAATTCTTATAGCCATCAAACGGAATCCAACCTTCTGCTTCCCCGTTTGCAACAAATTTAAATTCACACGGAACTTTTTCGGAAGCCGAATCTGCTTCTTTAAGAACATTACCGGTAGCAGTACATACTATTGCCCTGACACCTGCTGCCTTATATCTGTATACAAAATCATGTTCCTTGAGCTGATCCGTTGCAGGAATAACAATGGCGCCGATTTTATGAAGTGCCACTATTGCAATCCAGAACTCAAAGTGTCTTCTTAAGACAAGCATTACCCTGTCTCCTTTCTTTATTCCGTATGAAACAAAGAAATTAGCAGCCTGGTTGGAAAGTTCCATAATATCCCTGTACGTGAAAATTCTTTCATCAAAATCATTGGAAATCCAGATCATTGCCTTTCTTTCCGGGTCATTCTTTCCGTAATAATCAACCACGTCAAAACCGAAATTATAAGTTTCAGGCACATTAAAATCGATGGCCTTGAGCTGACCGTCGTCACCTATTATTTCGGTTAAAAATTTTTCGTACAGTTCCATCTGTGTCTTTTTTAGACTCCCGCATAGAAAAATATCCTAAATATTTTACATTAACTAAAGTTAAGTGTCAATTAAGGGAGCAGCCTTAATTAGCATAAATTACGATTTATTCTTGTTATAATGTGTAGAAAATACTATAATGTATAAATCAAAATCAGTGAGGTAACAAAATGTTTGGCATTTTATCAGCTTTAACAGCAGGCGGCATTGCAGGCATTGCAGTAGCTGCAGCAATCGTGCTTTTCTTCCTTGTTCTTATCATCAGAACAATGTGCCACAGAGGCAAAATCGAAGAAATCGCAAAAGTAAAAAATGATGACATTGATAAAGATAGAGCCACAAAGCATTTACAGGAAGCAGTACGTATCCCTACTGTATCAATGGTCGATGAATTTGTGGACAACAAAGAACCTTTTATCAATTACCGCGAGTGGATTAAGGCATCTTATCCTGAGATCGTAAAACAGGCTGAATTGACAGTAATCAAGGATTACAGTCTCATTTGGCACATTAAAGGTTCGAATCCGTCATTAAAGCCAGGATGTTTCCTCAGCCATATCGACGTTGTTCCGGCACCTGTCAAAGGCTGGGAGCATGACCCGTTCAGCGGAGATTTAACTGAAGACGGATACATCTACGGACGTGGTTCTCAGGATATGAAAGGTCATATGATTGCCCTTCTTGAAGCACTTGAGTATCATCTTGAACACGGTAAAAAATTCGAAAGAGACATCTATCTCTGCTTTGGTCACGATGAGGAACCACCTCAGTCAAATGAAGGGGCATCTTCAATCTGTGCATACCTTAAGAAAAAAGGCATTGAGATGGAATTCGTAGTAGACGAAGGCGGAACAGTTCTTGACGGTTCAATTCTTGGAATTCCTCGTACAGTTGCATTAATCGGTGCAGCAGAAAAAGGAAACGGTGACTTTGAGATTGTCGTAAAGAAAGCCGGCGGACATGCATCCAACCCTAAACCACCAACGGCAGACGGCATTTTGGCTGAATGTATCAGACTTATTGAGCACAACAGAAGCAAAGCAAGATGGACATATCTCACAAAAGAAATGTTCAAGACTCTTGCACCTCATGCAAATCCACTCTTCAAGTTCTTCTTCATTAACAGAGACGTTTTCAGCCCGCTTCTTAAGTTTGTCTTCACTGTAGCAGCTCCTATGACAAATGCCCTTATCAGAACAACATATGCTCCTACAGTTTTATGGGGATCAGAAGCAAGAAACACTATCCCTATGGAAGCAAAGGTCAATGTCAACTACCGTATGATTACAGGCGAGACAATGGAAGATGCAAAAGCCTATCTTGAAAAGATTTTACATAAATACGTTAAGAAAGGCTGGGTAGAGGTTCATCCGTGTCAGTATTCAAATCCTTCTGTCGAAGCAGATATTCACTGCTTTGCTTACAAGCAGATTGACAAGAGTATCCAGCAGACATTTGATAACATTGTTGTCGCTCCATACCCGTTTATTGCAGCATCTGACGCACGTTTCTACAATCCGTTAACAGATAACGTATTCAGATTCGGACCATTCATCAACAGCCTTGATGATACTTCAAGAATCCACGGAATCAATGAAAGACAGCATGTAGACAATCTTGCAAAAGCAGTACAGTTCTTCATTACTTGTCTTGAAAACACATGTGGTAACGGTGTTAAGGATTAATCTTTAGATTAATAGCAATGATAAGGCCGGTTCAGCGAACCGGCCTTTAATATATATTATTCTTTAATCAAGCAGTGCATCATGCAGGAATGAGTACGTCTGGGATGCTTTGTCCACCCATGTGTTATGAAGATATTTTGCATCCTGTCTGTTCGAAACAATCATCTTCAGTTCCATAAGTGTTCCCTGGTCACTGTTGATTCTCATAATGACAGTGTATGACCCGTCTGCATTCTTGGAATAATCACTGAAATATGACTGTCTCTTTTTGAATTTAAGACGGTTTTCCCTTGCATATGTAACAATTTCATCCCTGATTGTTGACGGGATTTTCTGGACAAATACGGAAAGACATCCCACACCGTCATTTGTGATATTAAGCATTTCGCCTTTCGGGACCCTGTATACAAGGTTTGTTTCAATAAGTTCAGCGAGATACTGTTTACACTCCATATATGAAAGCCAGCCGTTCTCAGATGTACAGATGTCCATAATAGTAGCTTCTGTAAGAGGAATGGCCATTTTGTCAAAGACAAAAAGTATGATCAGTTTCTGGACCATACTGTCAAGTGGTGTCTTAGGATCAAAACTTTCCTGAATTATTTCCATACTTTCTCCGTAAAGTAATGATTATGATACGACACCAAAACCTTATTTTCAACGAAAATAATTATATTAAAGCAAAACACAATAAATTGGGTATTATCTGAAACCCAGGCACTAATTAAGGAAGAATTCCATGGCTTCTTTATATCCTTCGAAACCTTTTCCTGATATGGTCTTTTTTGCAACAAGAGAAATATATGAAAATTTTCTGAAATCTTCACGGTTTTCAATATCTGTTAAATGGACCTCAACAGTATCAACAGAAACTGCTTTAAGCGCATCCAAAATAGCTATACTTGTATGAGTATATGCCCCGGCATTAATAATAATTCCGTCTTTTTGTTTGTATGCGGACTGTATCTTATTTACAATCTCGCCTTCAATATTGGACTGATATATCTCAGCATCAATCCCGAGTTTCTCCGCTTCGGATTTTATATATGCCACAAGATCACTGTATGACTTTTCGCCATAAAGTTCTTTCTCCCTTATTCCGAGCATATTAAGATTAACGCCGTTAATTACAAGTATCTTTTTCATTTTAAATAATTTCCAGTGCGGATTTTATTATATTAACACAATCCTCAACTGTTTTGTTGTTATCTGCCGTAAACTCAGCATATTTATCATACAATGATTTTCTTTCCTGAGAAAGTCTTTTCATATCTTCTTCCGATTTGATTAATGGTCTGCCTTTGGTATTTTCAGCGCTGACATTTCTTGTAAGAAGAACAATGGTGCCATTTGCCTTAAGATAATCAATATTTTCATCTTTTAATACGACTCCGCCGCCACATGAAATAACATAGTTATTTTTCAAAGAAAATTCTTTGACTTTTTCGGTTTCGCATTCACGGAAAAATTCTTCGCCGCTGTTTTTGAAAATATCTTCTATTTTCACACCGTCTTTCTCTATTTCAGCATCTGTGTCAACAAATGAATACCCGATGCTTTCCGCAAGAGCCTTTCCTACCGTTGTTTTACCGGTTCCAGGCATACCTATAAGGACTATGTTGCGCATTTTATTAAGTAAGATCTTTCGGATAGTTTCTGTATCCGCGTCGGACATTTCCCCAAAGAAAATGGAATGTGATTCTTTTGCCTGTAAAATCAGCATATCAAGGCCGGACACATATTTTATCCCGAGTTTTTCAGCATCTATAAGGAGTCTCGGTTTTACCGGATTATAGGAAAGATCCAGAACCAGCTGAAGGCCGCTTAACTTTTTAAGGTCTACAATGCTTGTAAAATCGTTAACGTTACCGACCGGTGTCGCATTTATCAGAATATCAGGTGAATAATTAAAATAATTCCCGTAGTTAATACTTCCGTTTCTTGAAACAACAACCGTTTCTGCCCCGAGTTTTTCCAAAACATAGCGGCAGGCTTTCGAGGCACCACCCGATCCGAGTATCATAACATGTTTTCCGCTTATTTCTAAGCGACAGGACCTGATAAGTTTTTCAAAACCGATAACGTCCGTATTAAAACCGAGATATTTTCCGTTCCTAAGAACAACAGTATTCACAGCGCCGACTGCTTTAGCTGTTTCATCAAGTATATCGATATAGTCTAATACCTTCTCTTTATAAGGCACAGTGACATTAAATGCATCAAATTCACGGGATTCAAAAAAAGAACCTATCTCATCTTCCGGAATATTTTTTATGCAGTAATTCCCATCACCAAGCATATGATGAATATCAGGGGAAAAACTGTAATTTATATTGTTTCCGATGAGGCAGGTTTTCATAATTATTTCTGCAGATTTTTAGACTCGTTTATTATCATTTTAAAAACATTTTCAGTGCTGTCTTTATATTTATCAGCTACAGCGCTTTTTGCATTCTCGATTACCTCTTTTTCTCTGGTCTGATCGGTGATTTCAATGCCGGATTCTTTTTTCAAACAGCCTATTTTTTCAGCAGTACTGAATCTTTCCGAAAGCAGCTTTGCAATGCTTTCATCTATAGAATCTATTGTGTTTCTGAGTTCTTCTAATTTATCCATATTTCACCAAATCAATATTTTATTTAATCGTATAAGCACCGTCATCTATTGCTTTTGTTTATACAGCTCATCTAACAATGCAATTGCAGCTGCACTTTCTATACACGGAACAGCTCTTCTTACAATACATGCATCGTGCCTTCCCAAGATGCTTATTTTTACATTTTCGCCTGTTCTTAAATTAATGCTTTCCTGATCTTTTAAAATAGATGAAGCCGGTTTCACGACAGCCCTGAATCTTATATCATTTCCGTTTGAAATGCCGCCGTCTATTCCGCCCATATTATCAGAGTCGAACACCACTTTATCGCCTTCAAAATGCATAGTGTCATTGGCTTCGCTTCCTTTCATTTTGGCAAGTGAAAATCCGGCTCCGAATTCCACGCCTTTTACTGCAGGAACACCAAACACAGCATATGAGATTTTGCCTTCAAGTCCGTCAAAGAGCGCATCTCCAAGAGCTCCTGCCTTCACTCCTGAAACTGTCACGCTGACTATTCCTCCGAAACTGTCTCCGGAGTCCTTAAGAGTCTCATCAATTATTGCCTCACCATTTATCCTGATTCCTTCTCTTTCAAGGACCTCAGATGCCATTGCTCCAATTACACAGATAAGAGCAGTCATTCTGCCTGAGAATTTTCCGCCGCCTGAAGGAATTCTTCCGTATTTCATATATGCAGCATAATCAGCATGGGACGGACGAGGAATATCTTTTAAGTTATCATAATCCGAATCTCTGTAATCACTGTTTCTGATAATGAACTCGAATTTTTCGCTGTTAACAGTAACAAATCCGTTCTCGACTGTTGCACCGCTTATGAATTCAGGTATATCTGTTTCTTTTCTTGATGTTTCAGACATCTCGGACGGACTTCTCCTCTGAAGCATATCAAGTATTTTTTTCATGCTGAATCTGGAGCCTTTTTCAAAGCCGTACACCACTGCGCCCATTTCTCTTTCATGGGAGCCGCCGTAAAACTCTATCTTAATTTTATCGAACATTTATATCTGCTCCGATTTTAATAATGTCTTTAATGAAATCAGGATACGATTTTGAAACGCACTCTGCTCCGCCTATTTCTCCTCCGACAGTAAGTGCTCCGACAATCGCAGCCATAACCATTCTGTGGTCATCAGATGAATAATACTTAAGCGGTTTAAGTCCGGTGCCGTGTATAATAAGCGTACCGCCATTTTCTTCAGTATACTCTGACCTTACAGAGAATGCATCAAGGAGTTTCACTGTTTCCTCTTCTCTGTTGCTTTCTTTATGAACAAGATTCTTTACTCCTGTTAGACAGACATCCCCGTTCTTTGATGCAAGATATACAGCAAGTACCGGGCAAAGATCAATATTGTCTTTCATATCAAAAGTATCTTCATCAGATTCAAGATATTTATCAATCATACTGTCGCCCTGAACTGAATTTTCTATAAGACCCGGGCATTCGATACTGTTCCCGAGTTTATTAAGCACGGCAAACAGCGCATATGAAGAATAATCTTTTTCAATTTCCCAGGTGGCTGATATGTATTTCTGTCCGCCTTTAATATAAAAAGAATTGCCTTCCCTTTTAATACAGACTGAATATTTCTCTAGAACATCCAGCGTCATTGAAATGTACGGAGAAGAAACAACCTCACCTTTGATTATAAGTTCACTGTCTCCGTCAAGAAGCGGAAGAGAGAACAAAAGGCCTGAAACAAGCTGCGATGAGACTGATGCATCGGCCACATATCTTCCCGGTTTTAATCTGCCGGAAGCAGATAATACATCATCATTTTTTATAACGGAAATGCCGGCACCATTAAATGTATTTATTATAAAATCAACAGGTCTTTTTTTCAGGGAACTCCCGAGTATAAATTCAGATGATTCATTAAATACAAGTGATAAAGGAAGAAGGAATCTCAGTGTCGATGCACTGTTCTCTGCATAAATGGTTCCGCCGTTTTTAATTGCTTTTAATGCATTGAAAGTTGCCTCTGCATCATCGCAGATATTATAAGGTCTAGATAAATTACCAGACAGAAATTCAGCTATTAAAAATCTGTGGATAAGGGATTTTGAATAAGGAAGATCAACCTTGCCAACGAGCTTTGACGGACGAACTGAAACAATCATACGGCACCTTTAGTTGTCTGAATAAGGATTATAAACTGCCGATTCTGCAACATAATCAATAAATGAATCAATGCTCATTCTTGAGATGCCACACTCTCCGGGGGCATTTATCAGCACTGCATCTATATCTCCATCAGCAGCAATTTTCTTATCTTTTGAAACATATTTTCTTATGTCGTCGACAGATGAAAATCCAACCTTTTCAATGCCGGTTTTAATAAAAGCATTACGGATTTTCTCAATGTCATTTCTGCTCATTCTGAATGCTCTGAATGAAGACTCAGCCATCATAAGGACGCCGTTTGCTACTGCTTCCCCGTGAGATATTTCATAGCCTGAATCCTCTTCGATTGCATGGCCCAGTGTATGACCGAGATTCAGAATTTTTCGCTCAAACGAATCCTTCTCATCCTTTTCAACAATCATGGATTTATAGCTCAGGCAGTCATAAATGAAATCCTCAAGTTTTTCTTTTTCGGCATATAGCGGAAGATCTACCGAGTCGCCTATCAGTGCATAATATTTCAGTCCTTCACCAAGTCCGTTCCTGTACTCCTTCTCATCAAGGGTATCAAGATAATCAGTATTAATGAATACTGCCTGTGGCTGACAGAAAGCACCGACATAATTCTTATAACCTTCAAAATTGACCGCTGCCTTTCCGCCGACCGAACTGTCTATCATGGCAAGAAGCGTTGTAGGAACAGAGATGTACTTAATACCTCTTAAATATGTTGCCGCAGCAAACGCCGCCGTATCTCCTACGACTCCGCCGCCGAAAGCAACTATTTTATCTTCCCTGGTAAATCCGTTATCAGCAAGGGTTTTTAAAATTTCCCTGTAAGTATCAAGATTTTTGTTATTTTCTCCGGGGCTCATGACAAATGTAAACGTTTCAGCGCCCTCAAAAGCCTCTGCAGGCATTTTGCAGCATCCGAGTACATTCTCATCGGTCACAACAAGCACCTTTGAGGAATCCGTAAGGAAGTCCTTAATACCGCTCAGTGTATCTCCTATGAAAATATCATATCCGCCGTTAAGATTTACCCTTATCTGTCTCATTATTTCACAAACTGCCAGATGTTTTTAAGTGCATCCGTTATTTCTTTTAATTCCTCAGGTTTTACTGCCTGTGCTCCGTCCGAAAACGCATATTCCGGATTAGTGTGTACCTCGAGCATTATTCCTGATGCTCCGGCCGAAACCGCCGCAAGACTCAGCGGTTTGACAAGAGAAGACATTCCGCATGCGTGAGACGGGTCTGCCACAACAGGGAGATGAGTGAGTTTCTTAAGAAGAGCAACAGCAGAAACATCGAGTGTGTTTCTTGTCATTGTCTCAAATGTCTTTATTCCTCTTTCACAGAGAATGACTTTCCCGTTTCCTTCACTGAGTATGTATTCCGCACTCATAAGGAGTTCTTCTATACTTGCACCCATTCCGCGTTTAAGAAGAACCGGCTTGTCAGTTTTTCCGAGAGCTTTCAGAAGATCATAATTCTGCATATTCCTTGCGCCTACCTGAAGAATGTCGATATCGGCATATTCATCAAGGTAGTCTTTTGAAATAATTTCGGAAACCACAGGAAGACCCGTTTCCTGTTTTGCTTTCACAAGATATTTTATTCCGTCTTTCCCAAGACCCTGGAAAGAATACGGGGAAGTACGCGGTTTAAACGCTCCGCCGCGGATTACTGATGCTCCTGCTTTTTTTGCAGCTGATGCAATCTCTATAATCTGTTTTTCGCTTTCAACAGAGCAAGGACCTGCCATGACTGTAAGGTCTTTCCCGATTAAGACATCCCCGACTTTTATCACGGTATCTTCTTTTCTGTATTCTCTTGATACTTTTTTGTATGGGGAAGAAAGTCTTGTTACAGACTCAACCATCCCGAACGATTTGATTTTTTCAGTATCAAGTAATGCTGTATCACCTTTTATCTCGGCTGTGTTCCCTCCGAGAACACATACATCAAATCCGAGGGACTTTATGTACTTTTCAAAACTGCCGATATATGCAGCATCAGTGTCCTTTTTAAATACGACTATCATTTGTTTTCCTCCTCATCTTCTTCAAGGAGATTTTTATTCTCTTTTTCAAAACCGAAGAGGGTCTTATTCTTATCCTCTTCATCCTCATCATCGAGTCCTTTGAGATATCTGTAAAGCGGATCATCAGAGAAGTCCTGTCTCAGTTCAAAATCGCCACCGAGTCTTTCTATTGCTGCCTTTATCTCCTGGTACTCATAATAGTTTGGCTCGTAGTCTTCACAGAAAGCCTTAAGCACAGTGATTCCCTGTTCATCCTCATATGCTCCGATGAGCCCTGCAAAAAGTGCCACATCATCGCCCCTGTAAAGGAAACTCACAAGCTGCATGAATATATCTTTTCTGCCCGGGTACTTGGAAAGAACCTCCATAAGCATTTTGGCGGTATCTCCTTCTGTTTCATAGCTCTTCTTCAGCATATCATCAACTATCTCATCACAGTCTTCCATTAAATATTCATAGGCATCAAGACGTGTCTGATAATCCATGTCCTCATCGAGCATGACAGAAAGCACTTTAAGCATGTTTTCTTTTGTTTTCTCAATATTCATACTTTTCTCCGAAAATCATTGTATAGTATTTATCGAATTTCTTTTTATCAAGTCCGTGCTTTGCAACAAAGTCGCCTTCGTTATGCACATCAAATGCATCCGCATCATCTCTGTAGGTATGGGCAATTAATACACCGACAAGTGTTTCCACATTCCTGACCCTTGCAAGCTGAAGCTTTGTACTGTACAGAGGATCAAATTCCCCATCGGTCTTTTTAAAGACCTTATCAAGTGCGGATGTCAGTTTCCCGACATACTCAGAAGCCTCTTCGTCTGCCTCTATTATTTCAGTCATCGCTATCATAAACGATGTACGGATAATGTCCGGCATTACAAAAAAGGCATCTGGAAGCTTCAAATTGATACGTTTAAACCTGCATTGTGCAACTACATCAAATTTATATGAGTACACTTCATCATCTATTAGATCCGCAATAAGTGCTATCATTTTGTCAAAACTTACATCCGTATCTATAAGATGTTTTCTTATAATAGGAGAACGAAGCTCGGTAGGAAGATTCCTGATAAGGACCTCGATTGCTCTTAAATATCCCGGGTTACTTTCTGTCATAACCCACTCCATTATCTCAAGTTTCTCGCTGCCTTCTGATACATCTTTAAGGTTCTTAAGCGGTGCTTTTACCATATCCTGAAGGACCTTAAGTCTTCTTACCTTCTCTTCTGCCGGAAGCGTTGTTGAGTACGCAAGATATTCCGGTTTTTCTTTTATGTATTTAAGATAAAAAGCCGCATCAGTGTCATCAAAAATGTTTACCAGTGATGTAAACATTCTCACCGATTCTTTATGCTGTCCTATATTATAAAGGCCCTGAGCAAGCCACATCATGATATCTCTTGTATACGGGCTGAACCTGAGAATCTTCTTGCAGTACTGAACGACATTCACATGCATTTCAGTATTGATAAGAAGCGGGAGAATCTGCATGATATCCTCTTCCTTTTCATACTGCTTTTCAAGGATGTGATCTATTACCTCGTAGGCTTTGTCCTTATTTTCAGTCAGCCAGTATGATGTTGCGAGTGATGAAAGAACCTGAACGTTTTCCCCTCTAAGTTTGATTATTCTTTCGGCATTGTCTATTACAGCCTGATAATCTTCCTTAATCATAAGTGCGACAAGAACAAGATAATCCGCATTCTGTTTGAATTCTGATGTATCAGGAATTCTGTCACAGAGAAGGATAACATCATCAATTCTTCTGCCTCTTAATGCATCGTATGCCCTTGAAATGAGTTCGGAATTCTCGGAACTGCCGTTTTTATTATAAAGAGTGTATCCCTCTTCTTTTATTATTGGGTCATCAGAGCAGTAACCTTCAGGAGGGAATATAAAATCTCCCTCACAGCGCATAATGTAATAATCTGCCGTTCTGTAATCATGCACATCTATATGGTTATATGCAATCTTGTTATAGCAGTCTATTTCGGCATTTCTGTCCTTAGAATTTGCTAAGGCTTTAAAAAGAGTATGGTCTGCACAATCTAGGGAATGAATTGAATTATATATATCACAAAGCGCCATGGATGCTTCGAGATACTGCCCGTCCATCCTCAGCGCCTTCTTAAGACTTATTATTGCATTTTCCACTCGCCCTTCCTCTGCGGCTTTTCTTGCTATTTCAAGATAATCCTCTTTGGAAAGATCGATTTCCAGAATCTTCGCCATTATTTTTTCTTTTTCTTTCTAGGATCCTGGTAAGGTACTTTTGCTTTCTGCTGTTTCTTCTTTGCTGTATTCTGTACTGAACCGTTTGCGTACGGATTATTTTTTGCTGCTTTCTGCTGCTGGCGCTTTGCCTGCAGATCCTGTTTCTCTTTTGCTGCAAGTCTTGTTTTGCATTTTGTCATACAGTTTTCTGCAAGACCTATCCATAAAAGACTGAAGAAATTGGAACCGATAAGAACCATAGCAAGATAAACAATTATTGCAAAGATGTTTCCTGAAAGACAGAGAAGAAGCGGTGCTGCTGAGACAATACCGATAAATGCAACACTTACCGGAGAGTTAACGATAATAACCACAGCATTCTTGAATGTCTGAACAAATGTAAGTTCATATGTAGTGAAAAGAGACATCATTACCATAGGTAACATTAAAAGAGGAGCACCGAAAATCCATGTGAAAATCGGAACACAGTATGTACCGGCTGTAACAAGACCGAGAACCTGCTGTTTTAAGAAATACATGATGGATATTGTGAGTGCTGAACCAATGATTACCTCAAAAAGAGCACAGATTAAATACTTCGGGAGATATTTTGTAAATCCCATCCAGTATGTTTTTGTAATCTTTTTGTAATAGTCCTGATAATAACTTCTCTTGCAGCAGTAGAACTGACCGGCAAGACCGATTGAACCGAATAAAAGTGCAGCTGCAACCATAAGATATACCGGAAGTTTTACATCCCAGTAAAGACTTGCAACACTTACTGAAATGCTGTCAAGTTCACCCGGGTTATAACCGACTCCGATACCGTTCATGAAATTGTAAAGTCCGCCAAGTACAAGATTTTCAAAATATCCTGCAAACCAAGCAACTATTACAATAAACGGGAGTGTAAAAACAAGTGCCCAGAGAGAAGCCTTGAAAAGTGTAGGAAACTCACCTCTTAAAACGGCTGTTGCTCTTTTGAAAGGAGCACCCTCAGGGTAATCCTTAACAGGTCTTGCCTCAGCAAGTCCTGCGACAATTATCTTCTGTTCTTCAACAGGTTCTTCTCTTACAGGAGCATCTGTATACCAGGAAGCAAGGCGCAGGGTTTTCGGCATGCGCTGTACTGGCTGAGAATTCGGTTGGTATTTAGTCTTATTATCCATGTCTGCCTCTTAATTTTTCTAGTCGTATTATACACAACATATTAATAAATATCAAATATTTATGCGCGTGCGCGCACTATTTCAGATACTTACATCATATTTATTGACATTTACACTCAATAGTGATATTTTTTTAGCAATTAATCTAACGAGGTTTAACATGAAAAAATTTAATATTGCAGTAGTAGGCGCCACCGGAATGGTCGGCAACAAATTCCTCGAAGTTCTCACAGAAAGACAGCTTCCTGTAGAAAACTATTATCTGTTTGCATCAGCAAGAAGTGCCGGCAAAAAGATCAGTTTCATGGGAAAAGATCATACCGTCATCGAATTAACAGAAGAAAACGTCCTTGCTCTTGAAGGCAAAATAGATATTGCACTGTTCTCAGCAGGCGGTTCAACTTCTAAAGAATTTGCACCTGTTTTTGTCAAAATCGGTGCAACAGTAGTAGATAACTCAAGTCAGTGGAGAATGTATGATGACGTTCCTCTCGTTGTTCCGGAAGTTAACCCTGAAGATGTCAAATGGAACAAGGGCATCATCGCAAATCCTAACTGTTCAACAATTCAGGCTATGGTAGCATTAAAACCTCTCTATGATACATTCGGCATTAAGAGAATTGTTTATTCAACATACCAGGCTGTATCAGGTGCAGGCATTGCAGGCTACAATGACTTAAAGAACGGAATCGAAGGACAGGCTCCTCAGAAATTCCCATATCCGATTGCATATAATATGCTTCCTCACATCGATGTATTTGAAGAAAGCGGTTATACAAAAGAAGAGATGAAGATGGTTAACGAAACCAAAAAGATTCTCCATGATGACACATTAAAAATCACAGCAACAACAGTAAGGGTTCCTGTATTTTACGGCCACAGCGAATCAATAAATATCGAATTCAAAAAACCTTGCACAAAAGAAGTTATCTTCAAAGCATTTGAGAACTTCCCTGGACTCGTTGTTATGGATGATGTCAAGAACAATATCTACCCGATGCCGATTCTCGCAGAAAACCATGATGAGGTTTATGTAGGGCGTATCCGTGTTGATGAAAGTGTTGAAAGCGGCGCTAATATCTGGGTCGTTGCAGACAATATCAGAAAGGGTGCAGCAACAAATGCAGTCCAGATTGTTGAACTTTTAATTAAGAACGCTCTGGAAGCATAATTGCATAAAAGCACATTTAAACAATACATTATCAGTATTTAAACACAAAGTTAAAGAAAAACAGGTTCGCAAATGCGAACCTGTTTTAATATTGGTTATTCAATATTATGCATCGTATTCCACGTTACAGATTCCGTACCAGTCTGCTGCCCATCCTGCAGGTTTTGCACCGTTTGAGAATGCAACTTTGATTGTTGC
>JAKSOR010000020.1 GCA_024405515.1 Clostridia bacterium | reverse complement strand
TTTGTGATTTTATCAAAATTATTTATTTTCTTCTGCAGCTTTTTTATCTTTTTTCTTTCTGAAAACTACAAATTTCTGCCAGTTAAATTCAAGAATAAAGTTAATAAGCATACATGTTCCGATACCGACAATAAATGCTCCGATTTCTGCTACACCCTTTGCAATGAGAGCCGCCTCAACCGTTGGTACATACCATGTCTGGAACGGATAGAACGGTACATAGAAGAAAAACGCGAGTGCCATTGCTATAGGGACATTGGATGCGTCCTTAAACGTAAATTTCCTGTTGAAAGAGAAGTTCCAGATAACACTGAGTGCCAGTCCGACTGTTTCAGCAATAAATGTGTTTACCGGCATTTCAATCATAAACCACATCGTATCTGTGTTCGTAATAACAGCTTTAAGGATTGTAGAGGAAACAAACTGAATAATTCCGGCACTGGCTGCAAAAAGGAAATACTTTAATGCCTGTCTTGCGGTCTGCTGCCTTTCTTTCTTAGCATCATCTTCGATTTTTTTGACAGCATAATCTTTCAGTATTCCATCGTTAAGAGATGCTATCTTCTCATCTCTGCGCTGATTAATCTCAATATTTTCTTTTTTACCCATAGTTGTCTACCTTTTATTAGTTACTATGGAGTTATTGTAGCACAATAATTAACAATTTCACACCCCTATTTTTAGAATTGACATTGTGTTCCTTTCTTTACTTTGTTCCTTCTTTGCATTATAATGCAACGTATGGATGTGCGATTTTTAACACCTGGAGAAATATGGGGAACGTTCAGCCCTTCCGCTGAAAACCTGGAAAAATCCCTGATCTCCCAGGAAACTACTGACAATATTACATGCTCGAAGCAGTTTTTTACATCGGAAAAAGTATCCGATGGTTCTGTGCGTGTATATTCTGAAACATATTATGACACCAGATGGATTGACAAAAGACCTGCGATTGTCATTGTTCCACCTGTAAGCAAATATGATTTCCGAGATGTAGCAATGGAACTTGTAAAAGATGGCTACATTGTTGAGATTATAGACTACTGCGGAAGTTTCACCAATGGAGAAAAAACATCATATCCTAAATCGCTTTCATATGCTTCATGGCCTGACTGCAAAGAAGAACTAACCAACTACAGCAGAGTCACATCCGAATCAGTTTATTTTATATGGTCAAAAATTGTACGAAAAGCAATCACTCTGCTCTGTCAGTTAAGCATAACAGATAATAATAAAATTTCTGTGTTCGGAAGCGCAACAGGTGCTGAAATATCATGGATTACTGCAGGCATTGACAAAAGAGTACAAGCTCTTATTGCCATTAACGGCGGCGGTTATCTTTGGGCTGAGCGCACAAAATCCCCTGTCCCTCAGACAGATGAAGATACAGCATTTTCATCCGCGATAGGCGCCGAAACATATGCCCGAATGACAACATGCCCTATCCTTTTCATTGCTTCTGCTAATTCCACATATTATGACCTTGATCGCTCAAAAGATATCATTAACAATGCGAAATCAACAAATAAAACCTTCGTTGTGAGCCAAAGCTCGAGTGTTCAGTTTACAAGGGAAGCATTCAATTCAATGAGAGAATGGCTGAGAAGGAACCTTTCAGCCGAGCCAAAGCCATCATATAACCCTTTGCTTGTTTTTGAAAATATTGACGGAAAACTATATGCCCGAATAAAAACGATTCATAAAGCAAAAAATAAAACCATCTATATTAACTATGGCGAACCTTACTCCTATGCCAGAACATGGAAGTCATTTTCTTCCCTGCAGAAAGTCGGTACACATGAATATACATGCATTATTCCGGTAGAAAATATTAATGATGGTATTGTAGGTTACGCAACTATGGAATATGAAAACGGTTATATGGAATCAACTCAAATAGCCGAAACATCACCTGCAAAACTTTCTATTATTCCTGATGTGACATTTGAGAATCAGGTTAACCGCGTTTTCTATGATGGATCAATGAATCTCGGGCCATTTACAGCTGTTACAAATTCAACCATTCTCGAAAACAACACTCTTATTGTAAAGGAAGGGCCTGCCGGTATAAAAGGAATATCTGCCATTGATGGTTCAATTTATATGAGGCACAATGCTAACAATATGATTTCGGTTACAAGGACAGCTATCCTTCACTTTGATGTTTATTCTCCGGAAAACAAAAAACTGAAACTTATAATGTATTCCTATCCTGAAAGAAAACCGTATTTTGCATATGTTCAGCTGAAAGGAGGAAACTTCTGGCAGAATGTTTTGCTGGATGCAGATGCTTTCAAAAATGAAGAGGGCCGACCATTACAGGATTTTAACACATCAAAACTCTTCCGAATTTCAGGAGTTGAGAATCTGATATTCAACAATTTCTTATGGATTTAAAATGGAAGACAACATCTCTGAAATAGAACCAATCCCAACGCGAGAAACGACAAAACAGCGCCTTATAATCACAATAGTAAGTATTGTGCTTGTTGTTATATTGGCGGTAGCCTCTGCACTGCTAGTAAAAAAATATGTCATCTCAACTTTTATCGTAGATGGGATTTCCATGTATCCTACACTTGATGGCGGTAATGGAGCCATAGCAGAAATAAGTACAGAAGAAACAAGAAAAAACGGCGAAATACTATACCTCAACAAAGTGGCAAAACTTAAAAGAGGAGACATAATTGTCTTTGCTCCGGAATGGCCGGAACTTGTTGATTCCAATGGGAATTACAAATCTCTCGTTAAACGCGTAATTGCATTATCCGGAGATCATCTGCAGATTTTAGACAATAAAGTATATCTTAATGGTGAATTGTTGGATGAACCATATATTAATGAACCAATGCTATATACTCCAGATATAGACATCGTCGTATCAGAAAATCACATCTTCTGCATGGGCGACAACCGCAATCACTCATCAGACTGCAGAACATTTGGAGAAGTATCCTTAGACCGTGTTGAAGGTAAATGCTGGCTAATAAAAGGCCTGAACGGAAAGCTCAGGAAACCAAATTAAGTATTTGAAAGGGCTGCCGAAACAGCCCTTTATTTTTTCGTTTTTTGTATTTGTTATTTAATAAGATCAATCAGCGACAGTGCTCTCTTTAATGCAAGCTTGCTGTTTACCTTGAACTGGAACGGGACCTCTTCATAAACTCTCTTATTGCTTGTGTCTGTATGTGGGGTCTTTCCATCATTGAATTCCGCAGCATTAGGATCAAGAGGAAGATTGATTCTTAATGATGTTCCGATAATTGTAATCTTTGCAACTACTTCACCGTCTCTTCTATATGTATCACACTGTTTGCTGATTCTGCTCTTAATCTTTGCTCCTTTAGATGTGGACTCAGTGAGCTTTGCCTGAAGAATTGCATATCTTTCTTTAATAATGTCATCTGAAAGAGCAAACTTCTCTGCAAATGTAAGACTCTTCCTATTCGCTTTTTTATTCATTACTTTGTCATAATTGAATCTCTTTCCTAATGAAGACTTAAGATCGGTTATTTCTGCATTTGTTTCTCTTACCAATGGTTTGCTTGTTCTTCTCAGTACCGGTTTTCCGCCTAATTTTAAATAAGCCGTTGCACAAGGATACTGAACCATTTTATCGCAGTATGCACAATACGGATACTCGCCGCACATGTCGCGGTGATTATTTACACTGTCCACCCATTTAATTTGGTCTAACTGTGACTGAAGAACTGATTTATCCATTTATCTTCTCCTAAAAAAATAGCATTCTATTTGACTGAAATCTTGATTATTATAATTAAATATAAATAATTTTGCAATTGATTTTTTTGTATTTTTTATGAAAATACTATTCATATTTTCGGTATTCTAAACATATTAATTCATTATTATGAGCAACATACTGCTATATTCAATAGTTTATCTGCTGTTTATAAAGAATTAAATACTCATATGAGGGATTTATTAGTCCTTCTTTTTATTATTTTCTAAATCTTTTCGAACAAAAAGTATCTAAAAGCGGCAATTTATGTTATATTTAATATCGCTATGTTTCCGTAGCTCAGTAGGATAGAGCGTTCGCCTCCTAAGCGAAAGGCCAGCAGTTCGAATCTGCTCGGGAACGCCATAATCTAAGCAACTCTGTAAGGGTTGCTTTCTTTTTGTTCTATTGCATTTGTAATAACATTATGTTATACAATACTAAATACATTTTAAGGTGTTAAACAAATGAAAAAACTATTGCTAATTATCTTATCACTGTTAATAGTATTCTCCCTTTCAATTTTCTTCACAGCCTGCAACAAAAACACTGCAGACCAGGTAATTGAGTACAGATATGATGGTAAAACCGGTTATGTAGTCGATGAAGAATTCGGAAACGGAGGAATTATTACAAAATACATTAACGGAGAAGCATCTGATACGTTTGCAATTGACAAAACAAGCGTTAACAATTTCTCAACCGAAAGCCCTGCTTATGCTTACTGGAATACTACTGTTGATAATAAAAAACTTGAATTCCCTTATTTTGTTTCAAACAAGGCAACTGACCTTCCGGTTCCTGAATCGGTCGGCACGGGCATATACTTATATGAAGACATAGCATATGGAGACAAAGTTCACGATGATGCTGATCCTGAATCAAGAAGTGATGATTCATCCCAGATATTTGATGCTTACGTTCCTGAAAGCGTAAAAAACGGCACAGACAAAAACCCTCACGTAATTCTTTATGTTCATGGAGGAGCCTGGATGATAGGCTCTAAATCAACTGAGGGCGCTGATTTCTGCAAGCAGATGGCATCCGAAGGATGGGTAGCGCTTACAATGAACTACGCAATGCAGGATGCAAATAAAATTCTTGCAGGGAATATTGTAAAAGACAGTTCCTTTACAGATATGGTCGGCGATGTAGGCATCATGATTTCATACATCAAAGGATTTATGAAAAATAATTTTGATGTGGATGTACAGTCAATATGTCTTTCCGGTTTGTCCGCTGGCGCTCATATCACCACACTCTTCAATTATTCTTTAGGAATCTATTCCCCTATAAAAATTGCTTTCCAGCTTGACATAGTTGGCCCTACACAGTTCGGTGATATTGGTTACAGAAAATTTATCGACCCTTATCTGAAATACAATCCTGATACGGCAGATCCGAACGATGAAACCGATCCTGTTATCGCAGCGCTTGTTCAAAGACTGTTGCCTATCTTTTTCGCAGCATTTGGCGGAATAGACCCGGAAGATCTTGATTTCTCTACTGATAATACGGATGCCCTGTGGGAATTTGCAGACCAGTTCTCACCACTCTGTTACGTGAGCAAAGATGCATCACCTACAATACTTGCCTATGGCAAATTGAGTGCAACTACCCAAATCAACGACCAGGTATTCCAGATTGTCCCTGCACTCTGGCCTGAGGATGTTTCAACAGACCTCCTTGTTCCTACAACCTGCTTCACTGAACTTGAAAATGCTCTTGAGAAAAACGGAGTACATCACGTAGGTAAACTTTTCGAAGGAGAATCTCACCTCACAATGAACAATTCCGCAGAATCAAGAGAATGGATAGTAAATCAGGTTAAAGCTTTTGCGGAATTATATATGTAATATATAAAATATAAATATAAACAAATAACGGGCACGTTGGTGTCCGTTATTTTTCTATATCCGCTTTTTAATGAAGTCTATCTTACGGAAACATTGAAATATCCGACATACATACCGGCAATATACACATTGATTCTTACCGTGGCTGTATTTGTCAGAGCTCCGTTGATGGCCTCGCCTGACTCGTTTTCAAAAATCGGAGTCTGCTTTTCACCATCAAACCCGACAACATACCATTTATCAAGGACATTATTACTTATATCAACCAATTCAACATACACATCAAAGTCATTGTCAATTGCCATATTTACATATGTATAGTCGAAAGTAAGGTCCTCATTACATACAGAAACCCTGAGACCTACACCATCGAACACAAGTATCTCTCCGGACTCATATTCTGTCTTTACAGGAGGCGTGATAACCCAGCCGATATTACAGCCGTCATTACACCAGCGTCTTATTACTCTTTCTTCTCCGCTTACCATTCCTGAAACAGCGAATTCATTGAAATCTTCAGAAATGAGTTTGCAGGCATTACTGTTATCCATAGTGTATATAGGAACAGGTAATGCGGTGTCGTACTTGAATGAACCGAGAACATACAGTTCTACCGGCTTATGATACCATCCTTCTCCGTTTTCCTCACTGTTGAATCTAGGGTGTGACATTTCAATTCCTGCAAAATTGGAGGCCTTGATATCAACATCTTTTACAGTTACTACGGAGTGATGAATATGAATTCCTGAATATCCTGCGCTTTCAAACACGGCTTTTTCAACATAACTGTTTTCTGAGCCATAGAACTGGAGATTATATTTGCCTGCATCGAAGAAACCGATATCATAAAAAACAACATTGTTGGCCGACACATTAACGCTTATGGCAGTACCAATGACATTAACGATTTTATGGCCCATTCCGCCGATAGCCACTGTCTTTGTTATATCTATCCTCTTTGTCTGATCTATATCATCCGTTAGAATGATTCCTTTTGCCCCTGAAGAAAGTGCTGCAAGCAGTTCTGATTCTGTTGATACTTCGCGTCCGACGATAATATAACGAGGTTCGGACACAATTTCCTCGGCCTTGGCTTCTATTTTATATGCACCTTCATTTACCGGTTTGTAACTGAAAGAAGACCCTGTTGTTACCTGCTTCTCTCCGTTTACATACCAGTCCACATTCACAGATGCGCTCTGACCCAGAGTGGAAGCCTCAAAGGAAACCTCTTCGGTATTACCTACCACCTGTTCAAGGCTGCCGCTTTCTGCAACGCTGATTCTTCCCATAATGGTACGGATGCGGAAGAAATTGCTCTTAAATTTATCCCCTACCTGTGCGTGAACTTCAACATCGGAAATCCCGGAAGGAGTATAAGAATATGATGATTTTCCTTTTGAACTTTCGTCCTTTATACCATCAACATACCAGTACATCTCTTCAAGTGCATTCTGATAGTTCCCGGAGATGGTTGCATCAAAACTGACGGTTTTATACTCTCCATAGTACTGCTCAAGTGCCGATTCGTCCGAAGTTGTCAGTTTTATGTTTGCACGGGCACCGCTTATCACTCGCAGTTCTTTTGTAACACTTCTTTCTTCTTCACCTTCGGAAGAGCGGACTTTATAATATACTCTGTATAATCCTTCAATCGTAGGACGGAACGTAAATGTCGTGCCGTGCTCCTGTCTGTCTACATTGTTTACATACCATGAGATTTCGCCATCAAAATTCTTAACTTCGGCAGTGAATGTAACACTGGACAGATTATCCTCGCTTTGGTTCATTTCTCCTTCTGACAATATTTCAAAGGATGGAGTTGTATCCACAGGAGCAGTTTCATCTTTATCATCACCGCACGCGACAAGGCAAACCATACTCAAGATTATTACCAAACAGACTAAAAACTTTTTCATCCCTCTTTCTCCTATATATTGCAGAATTCCGCACGAACCATATATGCGGTATACTTTTCACTTCCGCCGACTTCCATTGCTTCGAGACCTCTCGGAGCACGTTCTACTGTTGCCAGCATTAATTTGGTTTTGTCATCAAGAACAACCTGGCTCACATTCCTTGCACCGCCGGCCACAAGAATCGCACAGTTTACATAGTAATCACCGTATCTGTCCTTCTTCACGAATTCAGTATGATTTCTGTACTCATCAACCAGATATCCGAATCCCATACTTTCAGCTTCGCCTGTTATGCTGTCAATATTCAGCCAGTTGTCGTTATTCACTCCGATGCTGGATCCACCTTTTTCTGACGGGAGAACAGTCACAACACTGTATCCCTTTACAGCATCTTTCATATTGCTCTGAGAATTCTCAACAAGAATTCCTATATTAGAATAATCGAAATAAATATCTCTTACAAATAATTCCGTGGATTTTACCTTATATCCTTCTTCCTCAGAGTTGTTTACCTGAATTGATGCCACCGATGCACCAATGCATTTTGTATTATAAATATAAATATCAGCGCCATCATCATATGCCTTGCTCTTCCCTTGCGTTGATATATTATATCTTCCGTTTTCAATCAGACAGTTCTCTATAATTCCTTCGGAAACTTTTACATTTATTACCGAATCGTATAAAGTCATATCATCTCTGACTTTGCCTGTAACCCTCAGGTTTTTAAGAGTTCCCCTGTTAAGATTAATGCCAGCGTCACTCTTACTGTAGGTTTTATCATCATAATTAGGCATCGTGCTGTGATCTATGCGTCGGTCATTGCCGTAGAGCATTACATCCCTTACAAAAACAGAAGAGTCTGTTTTATAATCCGTAAGCATATATACATCACTTACACCGTTAAGCCATCCCTTTAATACCGGCAGTTCCACTTTGTCGGTTAAATTATAGCCTTCGTTTACTTTAAATGTGTAACTTGTATTTGCTCCTGTAAGAACACTTCGTGCGGTAACAACAATGCTTCCTGTCTTTTTGAAATCTATAACGGCACTTCCGTTATTCTTTGTTATCGTAGCATTTTCTGACACAAATTCAATATCATCAACCGCCGTATCCTTTGGATACACCTTATATGACATCCCTACGCTGTTTTTATTGCCGAACAAATATTCCCCGTGAACATTTTCTTTATACTGCAGCACAATGGCTTTAACTTCGCTAGGATCATCGTTAGGGTCCCTGATGGAAATGTCACACGTTGCCTCATTGTTTCCGTCTTCACTGATAGCCGTTATTTCGGCATAACCATACTGAAGGAACGACACCCTTCCGTTACTGTCAACACTTGCGACCTCATTATCCGATGAGACAAATCTTAAGTTTTTATTGGATGCACGCGAAGGTGTGAATAAAACATTCAGTTTTTCCTGTCCTCCGACAGTGCCTTCCACATCCTGCTTTTCAAACTCTATGCTCTGGACCGCAACAGGGATAAATCTTGCAAGGACACTGCTGCTCATATTTACAATTCCGAATATAATAACCGGCAGCAATAACAGGACTACGTACAAATATTTTTTCATCTCTGTACCCTCCTGAAAAAGCCCCTGTTAACAATGGCAACTATCACTGCATATAAAATAACAACTCCGTAAAGCGCCGCATAACTTACTTCCGGATTACTGAGAACAAACGGAAGGAGAATTGCAAGCAAACCGATTATTATTGCCACAACCAATCCTATTAATGTGGAAAACAGAGTGTTCTTCCCGCCTTCATTCCCTTTTGAATATTCCGAATATTCAGGAGACTTGTAATCATTCATAACAGCCATAAATCCTTCAACAACGATGAATATCAACAAAAGGAACAGTGTTGCAAAGAACTGAGAAACTGTCAGATATCCGGTTGCAACAAGCACAATCTCCGAAATAACAAACGGTATCACAGTAACAACGGAATTAGCCACCAGCTTAATAAGAAGCTGTTTCTTTACTGAATATGGAAGGATATGCATTGTATATGCCGCCTGTCCGTCCCTTGATACAGTAGAAGCACACGCCGAGTTCGAGATAACTATAAATACCGCCAGTGTAAGAACACAGATACCGAATACAATATTTCCGCCTATATCCGCGGTGCCTGAAACAGCCACTACTTTGGTAGTCATATATACCATAATCGGCATAGTAAGTGCTGTGCTTATGAAACTGAGACTTTCATAGTCGCTTCTGAAAATCAGCAGATATTCCCTTCTTAACAAAGCCAGAGCCGGCTTCAGTACAGGAACATCTTTTTTTGTTGACTTTATATTGTTCTCAAGAGCTTCGGACTGGATTTTGAAATATTTGTATTTTGCTATAAAAAACGAGAGAGTGATAAGAATACCCGCCAGCGGTATGGTTATACCATATGACAAAGCAGGACGCGTTCCGAATAAAATATCCGAAAACAGATGCGAATAAACAAAAATCCCTGCTGTGTCTTTTATTTCGTTTACGAGTGCAGGATTAAGATAATTTTTATCTCTTGTTGCATCAATAACCGAAATAAAACCATTCATGATTTTTATATAAAATGTAAAGAACACTGCAACACATGCTGCTATTACAATTAATTTCAGAATGTTATGCCTTTTTAAAAAACTGATTATATAAAGAACCGGCACTGATAAGATTCCGCCTGCTCCCATTGAAAATGCAGTGATGATGATGCTTATAAGGAACAGTTTTGCAAAATAAACCCCTCCGTATTCCGCAATCATTCCGAACATTCCTGCTGTCACTAACAGGTATCCGAAGCAGAGTATATACTGATTCAGAAGAATGAAAATAATTTTTGAAAGATATATATCAATTTTTTTAATCGGCAGCTTTAAAAACAACAGGCTGTCATTGCTCATATATAACTGCTTGATAGTCGCCACAATGTTGTAAACAATCATAATGAGCTGAAGAATGAATATGGATATTGTTATGTATTCCGTGCCGAATCTTAACTTGTCAAAAGCCTTGCCGGAATAATACAAACTGACCACAATAACAGCCAGAGAAGCCATGAGAAATATTGCCGGCAGAATATACTCGGCAATCTTTTTCTGTGACCTCCCGGTGCTTTGTTTAAGATGAAGTCCAACAAGTTTAAAAATCATATCATTCTTCTACAAGGCTAAAGAATATCTCATCAAGATTAACGTTTTCTCCGTTTTCCTTTTTCCCTTTGATATCTATTAATCCCTTTGTTTCACCGTGATCGATGATAAGGACTCTGTCACACATTTTGGAAACAGTATCAAGAATATGTGATGAAAACAGTATACTGTTACCCATCTGGGCGTACTCTCTCATAAATGTCTGAATCTGCTTAATGGATTTCGGATCCAGTCCGAGAAGAGGTTCATCAAGTATCCAGAGTTTCGGATAATGAATTATTCCACCCATAATGGCGACCTTCTGTTTCATACCATGAGAATAGCTTCTTATCGGATTATCAAGATAACTGCCTGAATTGAACATTTCAACAAAACGGTCTATTCTCTTGTTCATCGTTTCCTTGTCAACATTGTAAACACTCGCCATAAAAGTGATGTATTCGCGGCCGGTAAGACCTTCGAAAACTGCATGGTTATCCGGAATAAATGCATAATTCTGTTTCGCCTGCATTTCATCTTTTATTATGTCGTATCCACAGACAGAAACGCTGCCTTCATCAAAAGGCTGTATGCCTGTTATACATTTAAAGGCCGTTGATTTTCCTGCGCCGTTTAATCCAAGCAGACCAAAGATCTCACCTTCTTTGACTTCAAAAGAAAGATTATTGACGGCCTTTTTGTCTGACCCTTTATAAGTTTTTGAAAGATTGGATACCTGTAGCATTTTATCTCCTGTTATGGCTGCACCACTGCGCCGGACACATCAAATACATATTTTGTTGCTCCGGTTGCGGCAAATACATATGAATTCTTTCCGTCACATGCAACCAGCGTTCCGGCGCTCTTAATATTAATCTCACCTATATTAACGTCGTGAAGGTCTCCGTACCCGGCAACTGAACGTGTAACGCTCGGGGCTGTTCCGTTATCCGGTCTCTTGGTATAACTGTTCATCTTGATATATCGTGTTGCTGTAGTTGTCTTGCCCTGGACATCGGTTACTGTGTATTTAACAGCATATACCGTGTTTTCTTCATTGTTGCTTGTGTATGAGAATACCGCTTCCGAAGTGTTACTGAATACTGTTCCGCTGATTGTGATTGTAAAGTTTTCACGAGGAATGCTGTTCCCGTTACTGTCAAACGCTGAAACTCCGAAGAACAGATCCAGGTTACGTGTATAGTCAGGATCAAAAATAGTTCCTGTTATCTGACCAATCCAGAGGAACGGGTCTGCACTTGTTCCGGAGCCCTTTCCGTTAGCATAAGTAAAGACAATGACAGGTGCAGGAGAAGTATCTGTAATGATTACTTTCGTTGTGAAATACTGATATCCGCCGTCATACACATCTTCAACCCTGTATGTAACGAGATACTGACCAAGATAGAATTTCGCACCGTTTTCCAAAAGTTCATATCTGCCGAAGGCGGATGTTAGCTGCTGAATTGATGAGATTTCAAAATTCATATCCTCACCATACTTAACGAATCGTACGCCACTGTTGTCAAGCGTATAGTACATTCCTGTTTCAACCACGGCTTTAATTTCTGTCTTATATGTTCCTGCAGTTTTAATTGCAACCGGGCTGTATGTATGGTTAACTTTTGATTCCGGCTCTGTTAACAGAGCTTTCATTTCGTTTGTTGTTACCTTATTCTTATCAAACGTGTATCCGGCACCCTGATATGTTGAACCAAGCACTGAAACCGATTTCTGAACTCGTGTTAATTTGTTATAGCAGTTACAGTTCTCATCAATATCAAGAATGAACTGATTGTTATCTGACATAAGGTGAACTATTGCTGCATTAAGATATGTGGTTCCGTCGACAGTGTGCTTAATATTGGACATGGAACTGTCATTCCAGAGAGTCGTGAGAATTGCCTGATATGAAGTCGGCATTCTCTTGATATCTGACTGTGTATACATACAGTGGAAATTAATGGTTCCCTCAAGACGGAGCGTGAAATCTTTACACGGAACCGCTTCAAAATAAATTCCGAGTCCCGGATAATGATCCCCTTCCGGTTTATCTACAATATTAACATTCCTGAGTGTCAGTACGCTGTTTGTTCCGCCATTAGATGGTTTGATAAAGATTGTCTGTGTTCCGTTCTTTAACGTGCTGTTCTCAATAAGGGCATCATTTATATCACCTATTCTTACCGCATAACGGCTGCCTTCTATATGGCTGTTCAATATTCTGGCACTTCCGTACATATATACAACCTGAGTTGTTCTGTAATAATTTGTTTCATCGCCCTGATTGAAGCCATCGTAAGCATATGGTCCGCGGACCTTTACATTATCAAGCGTACCGTACAGGGTAATCAAAGACAGATAATTGCTGTTCGGGAGCCAAGCTGAACCATCAATTGTGTGCCCGTTGCCGTGAAGTGTCACTCCTGCCGAAACAGAAATGCCGTTTGTCAGTATAAGATCATTATGCAGACAGGAATCAAGGTTTGACTTAATCTGAGAGAACGATGTCACGTTTACTGCATTTGCAACTACCTCGAACACCTTTTCATCAAAGATTACATTGAAAGTGTTTTTAATCTTAAGGCCAATCTTTACTTTTCCGCTGCCACTGAATGTTATCATTTCGCTCTTATAGCTTCCACTTGCCGTTCCTACAATGGTTGAGAATGTGACTTCAAGGCTGGAAATATCATAACCTTCCTTGAAAGACAGCTGCATTGAGTATCCGTTTGTTACGCCGACACGGTAGATAAATTCATCAGAATATCCGCTGAACTCAACGAGTTTGTCAAGAATATAGAACTTCGTTGAGGAAATAATCTGCGGGGCATAGTCTCCTTCTCCTGAATCCTGAACGGTGTATCCGTATTCTCCGACTGCCTCACCGCTAACTCTTGAAACTGATGGTTCATATGTATCGCCGTCAAGAACGCCTGTTACGCTGTAAACAATTGCAGGGTCTTCGTTTCCGATACCTTTTCCGCCGTCTTCAACGGTTACATTTACTGTCTTTCTTAAAACTGTTATTCCGACAAAGACCGATTTAGCATCGATATTGCTGTCTTCCGGTGTGAACAGTACTTCAACTTCATGTGTTCCTGCGTGAAGAATTTCATCACCATTTATAAAGCTGAATACACCTTCTGCGACCAAATCTATAAGTTTTGCTATACCTGTAATAACAGAAACTGAAAGTTTATCTCCGTAAGTGATATCCGAGAGAGCAATATCTTCTATGGTGATTTCTGTCTTTGTGATACTTATGTTTACAATCTCGTTAAGTTCAAGATAGTTCTGAGTTCCTGAGACTTTAACCGTGACTTCATATTCCCCGACATCCGTATTAGAGTTGTTTTCATAGGAAATATCGCCATCGCCGCTGACAAGAGTTGCAACAATGCTGTGGACTTTCCCTGTATATGGGAATACTGTACTTTCTATACTGATTGACTGCTGAGCTTTATTGATAACCACTTCAAACGATGTATTGCCGACAAGTGAATAATTTGTATCGCTGATAGAAACTGTTAATGTATACTCGCCTGCATCTACAGCATCCTTATCAAATCCGATCACCACATTATCATTGTTTGCAATATTAAGAAGTGCAACATCCGGCACAATTTCTGAACCGCTATATGTAAATACGTTATCACCGGCACTGAGCGTTACTTCTCTCGGGACTATACTCAGTACACCTGATTCATAATCTATGTCATAGTTTCCGTTAGTTATGCCTGAAGTACCGATTTCATAATTGCCGACATTACTTGTTCTTGTTGCAGAAACAGTAAATGTGCAGAGTCCGAGGATATCATCGTTTACAAGAGTTCCTTCTGTTACAGAGTATGTGAACTCCGGATTATTATTTCCGTATATTCTCTGCTTATTGTCTGCTTTAACTGTAATCGAACGCTTTTCAATCGTATATTTTCCGTTAACGAATGTGATTTCATGGTTTGAAAGAGCAAGCGTTCCGGCAACGATATTATACTCGCCGGCATTTTTGCCACCCTCTCTCGCAATATTTCCTGAGAATTCATTGCCAAGAAGATCTGCATCATATGAATAAGTCAGCTGAGCTTCTTCCTCACCATACACTGAAGATGCGTTATTTGCTGTAACAGTAATGCTTCTAGGCAAAATTGTCAGCGTTCTGAATAATGTCTTCTCGCCTTCATAATCGCCGGTTCCGACCGCAACAATCTTTACTTCATATACGCCTGCATTAACAGGTTCTTCTGTCTTATCATTGTAGTAATATGTAAATGTAACAGTTGCAGCGGATACAGCAATGATTCCGTGTTCCTGACCATCATATGTAACTGATACGTTCGATACCTCAACAACAAAATTCGTAAGTCTGTTTACAGTAAGAGTTCCGAATGTGATTGCTATTTCATAATTGTCATTAGATGCCGTTGCTGATATCTCGTAAGTTCCTACCGGTGAATCCTTATCAGCTGAACAGACATAATTTATCTCTACTGAATCATTCAGTTTAAGTCCGGTCATTGAAGAGGTAAATACCGGATTATCTGAACCGATTTCCCTTTCCGCATTATTAACCTTAATGGAAAGAGGTGCTTTGTTAATTGTAAGTGTTGCTTTATTGAATGTTATTTCAAAATTATCATTAATAAGACTGCCTATTGTGATATCGTATTCTCCGACATTTTCACCTGCACTTCTTGAAAGTGATCCCGGTATTTCGCCAATAGAAGCACCATCAACCGAGTATGTCAGTTCAGGATCGTTATCCCCGTATACCTTTGTCTTACTATCGGCAGTTACGGTTATTGCTTTCTTACTGATTGTAAGTGTTCCTTCAACGTATGTGATATTGTAGTTATCGTTTTTAAGACCCGATACAATGATGCTGTATGTTCCTACATTGCTGTATTTTGTTGCAGCTGTATAGTAATCGGCTGTTCCGAACTGATCTCCTGCTACATTGCCACTGATTGTGTATGAGAACTCAGGATTATTATCGCTGTATCCCTTTGAAGCATTATCTGCAGTTACAGTTGCCTCTTTTTTGTTGATGATCAGCATGCATGTTTTGACCTTAGTCCCGGTATAATTGCCTTTTCCTGTTGCCGAAACTTCAACTGAATATGTGCCGGCATTAACAGGTTCAGCATTTTTACCGTTATAAAGGTATGTGAAATCAACCGTTGCTTCGGACTGTGCCACAATGCCGTGTGTTTTACCATCATATGTTACTGTAAGATTCTCTGCATTGAACGTAATATTTCCGGATGGAACAATTGTGAATGTAGCCTCTGTGACAATTACATTGTAATTCACATTCACAAACGAACCGGAAATAGCATATTTCCCTACATTCTCTCCTTGTTCTCTTGTGAGAGATCCGCTGAGTTTATCTGTTCCTATAAGTCCGAATATCCTGTATGTAAGGTCTTTGTCTTGTTCTCCATATACTTTTGAAACATTGTCCGCTGTAACAGTAACGTCCTTTTTCGCAATATAATAAGTGGCTCCGACAAAAGTTATGTCGTAATTGCTGTTGTCCAGTGTTCCTTTTGTTATGGCATATTCACCTGCATTTGTTCCGGATTCCCTTTCCATTCTTCCACTCAGTTTATCGCCATATGCCATCTGCAGATCTGAAGTAACGCTGAAAGTGAGGGCTTTTTCCTTATCTCCGTAAACCGTATTCTTATCATCTGCGGTTACAGTGATACTGCGTTTATTGATAATAAGTTTTATTTCCTGAGGTTCAATATCATATTTCGGATCCTTGAATGATATTGTTACCGTATATTCTCCGGCATCTATTGCTGAACTGAAAACTGTTCCGTCTTTTTTATACTTAATATCAAATTTATCGGAAGAGAATGAAGTTCCGCTCTTCATTGAAAATGCCGGCACTTTTGCGGATTTTGTATAATCAAAAACCTGAACAGGTTCTGTTATTATGCTGTCCGTGATTTTGCTGGTTGTTACTGTGATTTGGGTTACGGAAGACGGATGATTTGTGCTGGTTTCAAGAACCATTGCATAAAGTTTATATTCTGTGTATGCCTGCAGATTGCTGAACAGCCAGTATGCCCCTGCATCTGTTCTTTGTGCATTATCAGCCCACACATCGACTCCTTCCTGTTTTAAAACTTTAAAACTGTCTGATGTGATGCCATATGCCTCAAGATACGGCGGAGCTACAGTATTCTTATCTGTTGTAAATGTATCTGACACAATTTTGGACGGATTTGTTTTTCTGTCCTCAAGAACTGCAGCATAAACTGTATACTGTGTTCCTATTTCAAGACCTGTAAACTGCGGGCTAGCCTGCCAGTTTTCTCCATCAAGGCTGTAAGAGACTCCTTCTTTGCCTGCCAGTTTTACATAATTTGTACCGCATTCCAATATTTCAATCTGCGGATCTTCACTATCATATTTCTGAACCAGAATGGTTGCTACATTATCTGTTTTGACATTGCGGAAACTTATCGATACCGGTTTCTGTCCTGAGGTTTCCGAACTTACTTCGTTAGTAATCATTTCCTCTTCAAAAGGAACCAGACCGTATCCGTCATAATAATTGAGTTTTAAATACCAGCCGCTGTAATCTATCTCGTCATCGACATAGAATGTGGTTTTTGCCTGCGGCTCAAGATAAACAGATAAACTGAGAATCTTTTCATAGATTTTGATACGGATTTTTTTACCGATATAAGCCCCATCCATTTTTACAGAATAGACAGCTTCCGAATACCTTATGTCCTCTTTGAATTTTCTTTCTGAAATTTTCTCGACAGTATAACCGCTTGTGATGGTTTCACCATTCACTTTAACGCTTATACGATTAAAATCGAATGTTTCACCCTGTACATATTCTGTTTGGAAATCATCCGGAATATCAACTAAAATTGTATCCTGACCACCATCGTCATTACATCCGACAAATACCAAAAGACTTGCCACGATTACTAAACAGAGTATCAAGTTTAATTTTAAGAACCTTCTCATCCTGCACCTTAACTTTTAATATATTCATATTATTATTAATCAAACGCATGTACGCATACGTAGACGTTCGTATTATACACGCGCACGCCAAAGTAGTCAAGATAGGTTATTATTGAGTTTTAATGTTTTTTGCAAATTGATTTTTAATTTATTAAAAATTAAAGTG
>JAKSOR010000002.1 GCA_024405515.1 Clostridia bacterium | reverse complement strand
TAAAACCTCCAAAGTTTTTACTTTTTTAAGTGTCCACTTTGGAGGTATCATATCATTTCGAGTCTGTCTTTTTCTTTATAGAACTTTTTTAGAACAGCAACAATCAAAAAAATTATATCTGATTGTTCTAGTAACCTACTTAATAATCGCAATACAATTCAGCCATTTTTCATTAACTCTATTTGGTCTCACATCATATGTAATACTTGTTTCAACTACTCTAATAGGCAAACCCGATATCAAGTTTTCAAATTTTTGTTCATTCAAATAAAGGAAATGCCTGCCATCCCTTTCAATTTCACAATCGCCATATTTAAAAGAAGAATAGAACACAGCACCATTTTTTGCTGATTTTACAATAAGTTTTAATACTTCCCTCAAATCATTAAAATTTAAATGCAACAATGAAGCACAGGCCCAAATGCCATCAAATTCATTATCAAATTTAATGTCCTTAAAATCCATACATAGCACGTCTTTCTCTATAAGTTGAGATGCTAATTTACATAATTCAATGGATCCATCAATAGCAACAACGTCATAGCCCAAATCTATAAATCTTTTTGAATCTCTACCAGAACCACAGCCTAAATCAATTATTTTTGCACCGGTTGGCAAATATTTTAAAAACAAATTTTGTTGAATGTCAAAATCAACATTTACAGTATTATCAACATATTCTTTTGCATGAAGATTATAGTACTCTATTGTATTAACCATTAAAAATGTTCCTCTCCTCTTGGTTCTACTTCCCATCTATGAACTAAATAATTAATTGCTATTTGATCTATTTTATTCAAAAACTTTATCCTTTCATCTAATGTTCTACCTGTCTGATTCATCAAAGTTTCTCTTAATGGATGATGACTGCTAATTAAATATTCATTTCTTTTATGAAGCCTTTTCAAATATTTAATGGACGGAACTCTAGCAAATTTACCATCTATACCTCTGTTGCAATCAGGACAAGCCAACACAAGGTTCCATACTCCATTTAGGTTTATATCCGGAATCAAAGGTTGTAGTGTATATGGAAAAAAGTGATCGACATCACAAAACAAGGCACTACTATCTAGGTTCAAGTTATCATAACAATAAAAGCATTTTCCTTTTTGATAACCATTTAATGCATCTCTTGCAGATGTAACGTCTTTTCTAGCAAAATCTTTATTCATATAAAAAGATTCTGTATCCGAATCATATCCAACATTCAATAAATTCGGTGACACACCTAGATCCCAAGCTGTTTCTACTAATCGCCAGCGAGCATTAACTTCGTTATTAAAATTATTTGAAAATGGTGTTTCAATCAATTTATAAGCTTCATCTGTTAATATAATTTTTTTGTTTAATGAATGGAAATCTTTAACAAAAAATTTAACTGGAATATTTGCATTATTAACCACATGAAAAGCATCCAAAACATAATCAAATCCAACGGCAACTGTTTTATCAATTAAATCCTGATGGCTAATTAAGCCTTCATTGTAATTCTTGCATGCAGTTAGGAAACTGCTACTTGGACTCGTACATTGCTTTGGGGACTCTTTAATGTGCTCGCAAATATTATTACTAAATGGTACTGCTAATTCTTCTAAGCTGAAAGATGATTGATTGGTAGGCAATAAAGACAATATCGATTGCCCCAAAGAAAACTTATAAGAAGCAACATTTCTCCCATATAAAATAATCGATCTCCAATAAGATTCTATAGAAGGATGATTCTCTTTAAAAATTTCAATATTGTCTTGCTCTGTCATATTTGTTTTATTATACCACAAAACTCACACGAAGATTACTCTCATATTATTTTTTTGATTTGTCCAAGATGCGTTATAGTGCATAACAATTGAAGATTTCCAACTTATAGTTGATACATCCAATTTCTTCCAATCTTCTTCCGAACCAGCATAATATATATCTGTAATTGATGTTTTATTCCAATATTGATAATAAATTTTTTGGACCTTTTCTATATAAATTTTTTCTATATCACCATTAATTGCGAAATTATTAATGCATACTGCATATCCATTATAGGTGGCAGGAATGATTACTGACTTACTTGGAGGTATTATATTAAACCCTTCAAGATAAGCTCGATTATCAGCTATTTTGAATTTTAATACAGGCTCTACCTTACCATATATGGAAATGCTCTCTGTAATCTTAGATGGTACTGGAGCGGAAAACGTTGTATTTGCATACCATAAGTGGCAATACTGTGTTTCATCAGAATTAAACCACGTGTAACCACTATATGGTTCTTTGTCAAGAACCCGTTCCGTTTTGACAATTTTACCATTGATAATATATTTAATCACACGAACAGCTTTTTCAGAATCCGGACGATCATACATTTTAATATTGAATGTTATATTATTAATTTTAAATGTTACAAAATATTTTTCCTGTTTTAAGTCTGTAGGCAAGTCACAACTAAAATGTATTGTTGAAGACATATCATTTTCAAGGTTAATTGAATTGCCAATGTATATACTATCATCTAATTCGAATTTTGCTCCGTTTGATTCACGAACGGCATATGCTTCTGAAATAGTAAATGTTGTTTTTTCTACAGATAAGTTGGTAATATTTACATCAAAATTTCTAATAGATTTAATAGCTGAATTGCTATTGTTGTAAGAATAATCGTACCATCTATAGATTACTTTCATTTTGTTATCATAATACTCTCCTGATTCATCCCATTCTATGTATGCCGAATAAACAGGGTCACCCGAATCTTTTTTAGATGGGTTATCACAAGCCACAATAGCAAACAAAAGAACTACTAATAAAATACAAATTAACGTCTTTTTCATAAAAACCTCATTTTTAGTAAGATTATATGTGAAATGTTCAGTACAATCAATGGGATTTATCCATTAACATTGTTCATATTTCAATTCTATCAAACAACTTATGTAATAAATTATAGCCGACATTTATTGTATTTTCCACAAAATAGGTGAAATCGAAGATCCCATAATATATAATGATCTTACGAGGTGCTACTATGATTATCTACAATGCATTAAAAAAAGAGTTTATTGAAGATGTGAGAAACGATGAATTGGTTAATATTCTTTATACAAAGTATAAAGAAAAAATCGGTCAGACTTCAGAAAGCGAAATCAGGTCATGGATGAATTCACTTAACAGAATGAGAAATGTTGTTGATGATCCATCTATCCCTGATAATTCAGGAATTGCCATCGAATTTAATATTCCGTACACTAGCAAACGTGTGGATTTTATTATTTCAGGAAAGGATGATAAGCAGGCATATACTGCCGTTATTGTTGAGCTCAAGCAATGGGACAAAGTTGAGAAAGTTCCAGGAAAAGATGGCGTTGTCAGAACTTATCTTGGAGGTGGAGTAAGAGAAACCACCCACCCTTCTTATCAGGCATACACATATAAAAAGATGATTGAAGATTTCAATGCCGACATTCAGGATTTAAAAGTTGAACTGAGTCCGTGCGCATATCTTCACAACTATATCAAAGCAGAATCAAATGACCCTATTGAAGATGAAATCTATAAAGTCTATACCGATTTATCCCCTGTCTTTACATCTGGAGAAGGTAAAAAATTAAGAGACCTTATTACAAAACATATTAAGTTCGGAGACAATAAAGAAACCATTTTCAAAATAGACGGAGGCAGATTAAGACCATCCAAATCACTCCAGGGCTGTTTATCCAGCATGCTCAAAGGCAATGAAGAGTTCCTGATGATTGATGAACAGAAACTCGTATATGAAAAAGCCATTGAAATGGCAAAAAAATCTTATAAAGACGGGAAGAAACGTGTCCTCATAGTTGAAGGAGGCCCGGGCACAGGGAAATCCGTTCTTGCCGTTAATCTCCTTGTTAATATGACAGCATTTGGAGCTGCATGCGCATATGTGACAAAAAATGCTGCACCTAGAAACGTATATTCAGTGAAACTCAAAGGAACACAGAAACAAAGTGTAATCAAGGAACTCTTTATGGGTTCAGGGTCATTTGTTGATGTCGAAAAAAATAAATTTGATTGCCTTTTCTGTGATGAAGCACATAGACTTAATGAAAAATCCGGGATGTTCAAAAACTTAGGAGAAAACCAGATAAAAGAAATTATTAATGCATCCAAGTTCTCAACTTTCTTTATTGATGAGCATCAAAGAATCCACATTGATGATGCAGGAACAATAGATGAGATTAAAAAATTTGCTACGGAGCAAAAAGCTGAGGTTGTACAAATGGAACTTCAGTCTCAGTTCAGATGTAATGGTTCAGATGGATTTTTATCATGGGTAGACAACACCCTGCAAATAAGAAAAACTGCTAATTTTGATGGATTCAATGATTATGACTTTAATGTCGTAGGCAGTCCTGAAGAATTACTCCAAATAATAAAAGAGAAAAATCAGGTAAATAACAAATCGAGACTTGTTGCCGGTTATTGCTGGGACTGGATTAAGGAAGGAAAGGATGACCCTTCAGTCAGTGATATTAATATCGGGAATTTCCATGCAAGCTGGAACCTTGGCAATACTGCCACATGGGCAATTGACCCTGACTCTGTCGACCAGATCGGATGTATTCATACATGTCAAGGGTTGGAATTTGATTACGTAGGTGTAATCATCGGAAATGACATCGGCATTACACAAGATGGCAAAGTATATACAGACTGGAAAGCAAGGGCCAAAACTGATAATTCCGTAAAAGGACTCAAAGGGATGTCTAAAACAGACAGAGATGAAGCAAACCGTATCGGAGATCAGATTATTAGAAACACATACAGAACACTTATGACACGTGGACAAAAAGGATGTTATGTTTACTGCGTAGACAAACGTTTTGCCGATTATCTAAAGTCATGTAAAAAAGAGGATAAATAAGATGGACAGCACTGTAACTATTGATGAATTAAAAAACAAGGTAAAAGAGTTTTGTGAAAAAAGAGACTGGGATCAATTCCATAATCCCAAAGAACTTGCCATAGGCATATCTACTGAAGCAAATGAATTATTACAGATATTCAGATTTAAAAATGAAGAACAGATGAAAGAACTTATGGCATCCGATAAACGACAGGAAGTAATCGAGGAAATTGCCGACGTACTTTATTTCACCTTACGTTTTGCACAAATGAATGATATAGATTTATCTTCTGCAATTGAGAATAAACTGAATAAAAATAATAAGCACTACCCTGCTGAAAAGGTTAAAGGATGCAATAAAAAATATAACGAGTATTAAAAAGCCCCACCCTATTGGATGAGGCTTTTATATAAAACCAAGTTCTTAATTAAATGCGTGATAGATTGCGTTTATTGCCTTGTTATAATCAAAGGTATCAACGCCTACAATAATATTAAGTTCTGATGAACCCTGATCAATCATACGAATATTGATATGGGCATCTGCAAGAGCTGTGAAGAGCGTTGATGCTGTTCCGTGACGGGATGCCATATTGTGTCCGACGGTTGCAATGAGGGACAGTCCTGAATGAATATCCACATTATCTGCGTTAACGCTTTCTCTTATCTTTGTGATGACTTTCTGAAGTTTGCCCTGAAGGTTCTCATCTGTTATTACGATTGAAAGAGTATCAATACCGGACGGCATATGCTCAAAGGAAATTCCCTCGCACTCAAGAATTGAAAGGACCTTTCTTCCGAAGCCTATCTCACTGTTCATCATATCTTTTTCGATATTTATAATGGTTAATCCCTTTCTTCCTGCAATACCGGTGATTACCTTTCCATCTTTAGGAAGTTTCTTATCAGGAACAATCATGGTTCCAGGATGAGAAGGATTGAATGTATTCTTGATATTAATAGGAATTCCTGCACTTCTTACAGGGAATATGGATTCAGGATGAAGAACCTCTGCGCCCATATACGACAATTCTCTTAATTCCTTATAGCTTAAGAAAGAAATGTTTGCAGGATCATCAACGATTCTAGGATCTGCCATTAAGAATCCGTCGACGTCTGTCCAGTTTTCATAGACATCAGCATCCATTGCCCTTGCAACGATTGCACCTGTTATATCGGAGCCGCCGCGTGAGAATGTCTTGACGTTTCCGTCCTGGTCAGAGCCGTAAAATCCAGGAAGTACGGCATATTTTATATTTTTAAGTTTGCTCTTTAAAAGATCGAGTGAATAGTCAAGCTGAAGCTCTCCCCTTTCATTGAACTTAATAAGATCCTGTGTATCAACAAATGTGTAACCGATACATGCAGCAAGGAGCCTTGCACTTAAATACTCGCCACGGGATGCAGCATAATCTTTTGTTTTGCTCTTTTCAATAGTTTCCTTGATGACTTTAAGTTCACTATCAAGGTCTATATCTATCTTAAGGCCGTCTTTTATATCCTGGAATCTCTTCTCAATAACAGTGAAGGATTCATCGCAGTTACCTTTTTCAAGGTATTCATCGTAGCACTTATAGAGGGCATCAGTGACTTTGATGTCTTCTTTTGTTCTTCTTCCAGGAGCAGAGACAACAATGTAATGTCTGTCTTTATCTCCGTTAATTGCATCAATGACCTTTAAAATCGTATCGGCATTAGCCATTGAAGTTCCACCGAATTTACATACTTTCATTTTGTACCTACTTTATTTTCTTTGCTTCCGTATAATATCTCTTTTCCTCAGCCTCACCCATTGAGAAAGATTTTCTGCAGAGTGTTCCGTTTTTGAGAACATACGGGAACAGTTCGTCTTTTTTTATCTTAGGCATGATAATTGCAATGCCCTTATTGTTTTTTGCTATTTCCTTTAAGTTATCCATTCCGTGAATATAGTCCACACTTAAATCCTTATGAGATTTAAGGTACTCATCAACCGCGTACTGAATATCATATATCTCTTTTGCACTGTTGTCATCTGCATTTAAGGTATATTCCTTTCCGTTTCCGAACATTTCAAGTGTACCGCTGCCTTTGAGGGTATCTTTAAGATATGAGACAAATTCATCCCCTGCATTAAAGATAAATCTGTGGATAGGCTCGAAAACAATGCCGTCATCATAAAGGTTCTCTATCTCGCAGAGTGCATATCTTGCAGGATGGTTTTCCTTCTCCTCATCGCTTAAGCCTTCTTTGATTTTGTTCCAGTGTGCCTGAGCTGTAGCGAGCGAATGGTTGCCGTCGCCTACTGCAAAGATAAACTCATTGTCTTTCTTTCCGTATAAGGTCTTTGCCTCTTCTTCATACTTTTCGAAAATATCAAGGACCTCTTTCGCATCCACTCTGTAACCGGTTAAATGTCCGCCGCCCATATTAAGGTCAAAATCATAGAGTTTTTCAAGTGAGTCCTTCTTTTCATATAAAGGTTCAATGACGCTCTTTTTGATATCGTCAATTAAGAGCATGATGTGAGGAAGCTCAACAGGAGCGTTTTCCCTTATCTTAAGGCGAGGAGGTATTCTCTCAATAACAACGCCTTCTGTAGACTTTATATGTGCTCTGGACGGATGTGTGAAGCAGTAATCCTCAAGATCTACAGGAGCCACAAGACCAAGTCTTGAAAAGCCGTACTTTGTGTCTCTTTTAACTAAAATGAAACTGTCCTTAATCTCTTTAAAGGTTCCGGATGAAAGGTACTCATCCATGGTTTTATTAATTGTCTCGATTCTTTCATCAGCATCACTGTCTTCAAGATAGACTTCAGGGAAAATGATATTGAGGGCACTTTTGTCCGTCCCTACAAAATCCTTTAAATCTGCCCAGTATTTTCTCTGGGATGTGAACTGATCGCATGCAACAACGGCCCACTTAGACCAGTCGCAGTTTTTTGGCAGAAGAATCGGGAGTGATTTTAATGTGCTCATATATCGTACCTGCTCTTATGTTTTCTTCTCTTTTTGTCTCTTCCCTGCTGACGCATGGCAAGAGCGTTTGCGGAAATTCCGAATGCATCCTCAATTTCGTCCTTGAGTCTGTCCATTGTCATGTATCTCTTGATTTCACCGTGTTTTACAACGGAAATGATACCTGTTTCTTCTGATACAACGATGGAAAGAACATCCGTGTCCTCAGTTACGCCTATAGCTGCTCTGTGACGGGTACCCATTTCCTTGTTTACGTTTCTCTGGGTAAGAGTAAGGAAGCAGCCTGCTGATATAATCTTGTTTCCCCTTACGATTACGGCTCCGTCATGAAGAGGTGCCTTTGTATTGAAGATACTGATTAAAAGAGGAGCAGAAAGCGTTGCATTGAGCGTTGTTCCGGTATCCAAGATATTCTCATGGATATCTCCCTGTGAGTCTATGATAATGATTGCACCGACATCCTGCTTTGACATATCCTGACATGCTGTGAGGATTTCTGCAGTAGCATCTCTTAAATCATCATCACTTGTATGTGTGTCAAGGTATTTTAATTTTGAAACCCTTGCAAAGATGTTCTTGAAATCATTCTGGTAAACAACGCCTGAAGCAACTATCTCAAGAAGCACAATGTAATGGACGAGATACTTCGATACTGCAAGTGCCTCCCCGCCGATAAGGTCTGAGAGCACATTGACAAGTACTTCAAGAAGTACGCCAATAATAAGGAGCAGTAAGACCTTGATATTCTTTTTGTAGATAAAGAACGTTACCATTACTGCAAGAACAAGTGCAATAACGAAAAGGTCGATAATGCCGTAAAGATTTAGATTTTTCCAGTATTCAACAAAATTGTACTGCATAAAACCTCCTCCTTTTATAGATCAAAAATGTCGTTTATATCGTCGTGATGGTCATCATCCTGGCCCTCACTTTCTTTTTCCATCTGCTTTAATTTTTCCTCAACAGCCTTGATTACTTCCTGCTGCTTAGCCTCATCTTCGTTGTCAAAAACAAATATATCAGGCTCGTTAGGTTTATTCTTTTCAGCCTCTTCCTGCTGATATGTTCCGTTCTTTCTCTTCTCCACATACTCAGCTGCCTTTGCCTTAATGATGTACATTAAAATGAGCACGCCTATAAGCATAAAGAAGAAAATGCTTACGTCCGCAATTGCAAGAATCTCAGCTGTTCTTGTTATAACTATTCCGTACTGATATGCAAGCTCTTCCTCAAGACCCGATCTTGCAACAAGGAAATAAAGTCCGTCAGAGAGTGCAACCTCAATGGCCTGAAGTATCATAAGCCACATGAAGTAAATTCTGAATGATAAGAATTTTTCAACCGGATTCATCTCGTATTTCTTTGTCATGACAAGCAGGAAATAAAGTGTAAATGCCAAAACAAGAATGAACGGTTCAGCCGTGTTTATAACAAGGTTAGTCACAGGTTCTAAGATTGAGAAAATATCCACAAATCCCGTAACTGTATTAACGAGGAGCACAACAGCACACACCTGAGCTATAAAGTCCTGTCTTATCATGGACCTTGCTCCGTGTCTGAAACCTATTGAATAAATTATTGATGCAATGAAATAGCACAGAAGTGCAGGAATTGCACCGTATTCAAAGAGTGCATATATTGCCTGAAGTGCTATATTTGCTGCCCTTAAATCCTCAAGAGTTGAGAAAGAGACATACATCGAATACACACCCCTGAAAAGGTATGAGAAGAAAAGCCCTGCAAAAATAAGCGATATGTATTTAGGATTGACTCTGCCTTTCATCTTATCTTTCTCCCGAATTAATCATGGCAAGCACTGCTTCCTGAACAGCACTGTCCTCGTTTCTCTTTCCTGACACTATGTCTATCTGAAGAGCGTGGAGATAATCCACACACTTTTTCAGTTTTACCTGTGAATACTTTTCGGCAATAGGTCTTGCATAATACACAGCACCGCCCTTCATCCCGAGATATGAGCCGAGCTCATCATTACTCATTGAGGAATTAAGGGATATGTGCAGGTACATACTGTATTTTGAATACAGATTACCGATTATTGCCGTGGACTTATAGCCGTAACCGACAAGGACCTTCATTATTCTTAAGGCCTCATTGGCATTTTTACTGATGATTGCATTGGTCATTTCGTAAATCTGGAAGTCAAGATCCGCCACGACCATGTTCTCTATATCCTCAGGAGTGATTTCCCTCTCGGTATATGCCTTGAGTTTCTGAATCTCACTCACGATTCTGTACATATCATTCTGGGTTCTTTTTGCAAGTTCCGTTGCAGCCCTAGGACCCATGATTCTTCTAGGTTCCTTTGAAACTATTCTGTCCATCTCACGGAATCTATCTGCATCGCTGTCAAAATCCGCTTTCACTTTTTCTATATTCCTGCTTTTCAGTTTGAACTGCGGGTTTGCCATTGCATTGATTACGAAAATGGTAGAATCAAGAGGATTATCAAGATATGAATCAATTAAATCAGGGACTTTTGTTTTCTCTTTTTCAAGAGCATCCCCTCCGCCCTGTGCTTCCTCTTCCTCTTTCACTCTGGACGGTTTATTAAGTGTAAGAACAACCATTCTCTTATCCGTGAACATAGGGAACGTGGAGAGAGAATAAACAGCATCCGAAATTTCATCCTCCGAATACTCTGAATAGTTCATATCACGGAAATCCCTGTCCACATATTCTTTGAGGGCAAGGACCATCTGATCGAAAACATATTCATCCGTTCCGGTCACGAAATAACACGGGGCGAGATTATCTGCTCCGATTTTTTCATTCTGAAGCTGTTCTTTAAATTCATTGTAAGTCATATCTATCAAGATATGATAACACACAAAAAGCCTTTATGCAAAGTAATAGTTAATTCGGGATACAAACCTGCGCGCGAGAAGAGAAAAGAAAAACCCGGCAGATACCGGGTTAAATCTGTAAAATTTACTGTCAGAATTTCATAAGTTCAGTTTTAACGAATTCAAGCTGTTTATCAAAAGATGCCGCACTTGTACCGCCGACTGATATCCTCTTGCTTACGCATGTCTCAAGGGATATTGCATCGTACAGGTCATTTTCAAAGAGTTCATCAAACTGCTTGTACTCATCCAGGGATAAGGTATCGAGCGTTTTGCCGTTCTTTATGCAGTATGAAACTATACTGCCTGAAACCTTGTATGCGGTTCTGAAAGGCATTCCTTTTTTAACGAGATAATCTGCGAGATCAGTTGCATTTATAAACCCGCCCTTAGCAGCGTTAATCATATTGTCTTCCAGCGCAATCATAGAGTTTAACATCGGAATATATACGTCTAAACTCATCTTTACGGTATCAAGAGCATCAAACAGACTTTCCTTATCTTCCTGCATATCTTTGTTATAGGCAAGCGGAAGACCCTTGAGCATTGTAAGGGTTCCGACCAGATCTCCTATAACTCTTCCCGACTTTCCCCTTACAAGTTCAGCCATGTCAGAATTCTTTTTCTGAGGCATAATCGAAGAACCTGTTGTAAAGGCATCTGAAAGTTCAACAAACTTAAATTCCCATGAAGACCAGAGAATAATTTCTTCAGACAGTCTTGAAAGATGTACCATTAAAAGAGACAAATCGGCAAGAAGTTCGACACAGTAATCCCTGTCAGAAACGCCGTCTATTGAATTTAATGTAACCGAGTCAAATCCAAGTTTTTCTGCTTCGAAATATCTGTCTGTATCATAAGTGGTACCTGCTAAGGCGCAGCTTCCTATAGGAGATACATTGAGTCTATTTCTGCAGTCATTAAGTCTTGAGATGTCCCTCAGAAACATCATTGCATATGTCATTAAGTGATGTCCGAAAGTAACAGGCTGTGCACGCTGAAGATGAGTGTATCCAGGCATGATACTCTTTTTGTACTGGTCTGCTTTGGAAGAAATAACAGTTACAAAATCCTTAAGTTTTGAAATAATTGTTTCTATTTCACTTCTTGTATACATTTTAAGGTCAAGTGCTACCTGATCATTCCTGCTTCTTGCCGTATGAAGTTTTTTGCCTGTTTCCCCTATTCTCTCAGTAAGAACCTTTTCCACGAACATATGAATGTCTTCAGCATTCTCATCTATTATAAGTTCACCTGATTTAATATCATTAAGAATTGATTCAAGACCTGAAAGAAGTTTTTCCTCTTCCTCTTTAGAGATAATATTTTTTACAGACAGCATCATTGCATGAGCCATACTGCCCTTAATATCTTCCTCAAATAATCTCTTATCAAACTTTATCGATGAATTGAAATCATCGGCTATTTTACTGGTGTTCCCGTCAGTTCTTCCGGCCCACATTTTTTCCATCTGGATTTTCTCCTTAAAGAATCAAAATCCTGCAAGAGCAGGATAATGAATTATTTGTTTTCTCTCTGTTTGTCTAAAATTGCTTTGACCTTAATCGGAAGCCCGAAGAGATTGATGAATCCCCTTGAATCCGTCTGGTCATAATCGCTTTCACCAAATGAAGCTAGGTCTTCGTTGTATAATGAATAATCACTCCATACTCCTGCTTTGATGATGTTTCCTTTATAGAGTTTGAGTTTTACTTTACCTGTTACAGTTTCCTGTGTCTTATCAACGAATGCTGATAAAGCTTCACGAAGAGGTGTGAACCACTGTCCGTTATATAAAACCTCACCGAATGTGATAGAGAGTTTCTCTTTTTCATGTGCTGTCATCTTGTCAAGACAGATTGATTCAAGATAGCTGTGTGCAAAGTATAAAATTGTTCCGCCAGGAGTTTCATAAACGCCACGGCTCTTCATGCCGACAAGACGGTTTTCGACAATATCAAGAAGACCGATTCCGTTCTTTCCGCCGAGTTCATTAAGCTTATAGATAATCTCTTTTGCGGATTTCTTCTCACCATCGATTGCAACCGGGCATCCTTTTTCAAATTCAATCTCAACATATGTCGGTTCATCAGGTGCCATAAACGGGGATACTCCCATTTCAAGGAAACCTTTTTTGTCATAATTCGGTTCATTGCCAGGATTCTCAAGATCAAGGCCCTCATGTGAAAGGTGCCATAAGTTCTTATCTTTGCTGTAGTTTGTTTCTCTGTTTATCTTGAGAGGAACATTGTGTGCTTCTGCGTAATCAATTTCCTCATCACGGGACTTAATTGACCACTCTCTCCACGGAGCAATAATCTGCATTTCAGGTGCAAAATGCTTGATTGCAAGTTCAAATCTTACCTGGTCATTTCCCTTACCTGTACAGCCGTGACAGATTGCATCAGCTTTTTCCTTTTTAGCAATCTCACACAGTCCCTTTGCAATACACGGACGTGCATGGCTTGTGCCGAGAAGGTATTCCTCATACTTTGCTCCTGCCTTCATTGTCGGAATAATATAATTATCTACATATTCGTCAGTCAAATCGAGAACGTATAATTTTGAGGCTCCTGTCTTAATGGCTTTTTCCTCTAATCCCTCAAGCTCATCTGCCTGACCTACGTTTCCTGCTACTGCAATGACTTCACAGTTGTTATAATTTTCTTTTAACCACGGGATGATGATAGATGTATCAAGTCCGCCCGAATATGCTAAAACAACTTTCTTTATGTTCTTTTTGTCCATATGAAATCTCCTGTATGCTCATAAATGTATATCAATCATAATACTTTAATATGATAAAGGCAAACAAAAATGATTAAATATTCAGATTTTTCAGTAAAAATAAAAATTTATTCACGATTATTCATAAAATTATACAAATATGCAGTTTTTATGCAAAATTCTGTCCGAAGAAATAATACTTTAGATTTTCCGGTGAAAATAGTAAAATATAGATATTAACAACCTGGAGACAGAATATGAATTTCAGAACCGAACATGACACTATGGGAGAGATCAGAGTACCTGCAGAAAAATTCTGGGGAGCACAGACTCAGAGAAGTCTAGAGAATTTCCCTATCGGGTGGGAAAAGATGCCGCAAGAAATCATAAAAGCATTTGCTTATCTCAAACTTGCCTGCGCTTCATCTAACCTGGAACTTAATCCGAAGATGACAAAGGAAAAATTCAGCTTAATAGAATATGCATGCAGAGAAATACTGAGCGGGAAATTAAACGATGAATTTCCTCTTGTCGTATGGCAGACAGGAAGCGGAACCCAGTCCAATATGAATGTTAACGAAGTAATTGCAAATGTCGGAAACAGAAAAGCCGGAGAGAAAGTGCTTCACCCTAACGATGATGTCAATATGTCACAAAGTTCAAACGATACATTTCCGTCAGCTATGAACATAGCAGCTGTAACCAGTGTAAAAACCGAACTTATTTCTGCCGTAGACAGATTAATCAGCGTTCTTGATAAACTTGAAAAAGAAAACAGCAGTGTTATAAAAATCGGCAGAACCCACCTTCAGGATGCAGTGCCTCTCACCTTCGGGCAGGAAATCTCAGGATGGAAGGCGATGCTTGAGACTGACAGAACAAACATTTTAAATACTCTTTCTGTACTTTCAAACATAGCAATCGGCGGAACAGCTGTCGGAACCGGTTTAAACGCGCCAAAGGATTTCGGGAAGAATGTCTGTGAAAAACTTTCCTCACTTACATCAATACAGTTTGTGGATTCACCTAATAAATTCCATGCTCTGACATCTCTTGACAGAATGGTATTTGCACATGGTGCACTGAAGGCTCTTGCAGCAGATCTTATGAAAATTGCAAACGACATAAGACTTCTTGCATCCGGTCCTAGATGCGGACTCGGTGAGATTACAATACCTTCAAACGAACCTGGTTCATCCATTATGCCTGGCAAAGTAAACCCTACACAGTGTGAGGCAGTAACAATGATTGCTCTTCAGGTAATAGGAAATGACACCACAATTTCAATGGCAGCAACACAGGGCAATTTTGAACTTAACGTATTCCTGCCGGTTACAGCATATAATTTCCTGCAGTCAGTAAGACTATTAACAGACGGCATTAATTCTTTTACAGAAAGATGCGTTTCAGGAATCAAAGCAAATGAAAGTGTAATGAAGAACAATATGGAAAAGTCTCTTATGACAGTAACATGTCTGTCACCTGTAATCGGATACGACAAAGCTGCAGAAACAACAAAAAAAGCATTCAGTGAAAATATCACTTTAAAGGAAGCCTGCATAAAGCTCGGGTATTTAACAGAAAAAGAATTTGATGAAAACTATCATCCTGAAAAGATGATCTGAGGGATATATGTCAATACAGGAAGAATCATTAAAAAAGCACTATGAATGGAAAGGGAAAATCGAAGTAATTTCCCGTCCTAAAATAAACACCAGAGAAGACCTTTCACTTGCCTATACTCCTGGAGTTGCCCAGCCGTGTCTTGAAATACAGAAAGACATAAATAAATCTTTTGAACTGACAAGAAGATCAAATCTTGTTGCCGTAATTACAGACGGAACGGCAGTACTCGGTCTCGGGGACATAGGTCCTGAGGCAGGAATGCCTGTTATGGAAGGAAAGTGTGCACTTTTTAAAGAATTTGCAGATGTCGATGCTTTCCCTATCTGTGTAAAAAGCAAAGACGTCGATGAAATAGTAAGAACCATCTATCTTATTTCCGGCTCTTTTGGCGGAATAAACCTTGAAGATATTGCCGCACCTAGATGCTTTGAGATCGAAGAGAAATTAAAAGCAATCTGTGATATCCCGGTTTTCCATGATGATCAGCACGGAACGGCGGTAGTCGTTGGCGCTGCCCTCATTAATGCAGTAAAAGTAGTTGAAAAATCCATTGATACAATTAAGGTTGTAATCAGCGGAGCAGGCTCAGCCGGTCTTGCAATCTGCAGGCATTTACTAAATCTCGGCGTAAAAAATATAATTATGTCAGACCGTTTCGGGCTGATTGTCGAAAACGATGAGAATTTAAACAGTGCACAGGCAGATATTGCAAAACTTACAAACAGGGAACATATTACCGGTTCATTACAAGATGCACTTAAAGGTGCAGATGTATTTATAGGAGTATCAGCCCCTAATATTGTCTCGGAAGATATGATAAAGTCCATGAATAAAGATGCTATCGTTTTCCCTATGGCAAACCCTACTCCTGAAATCATGCCGGATCTCGCATTAAAAGCGGGAGCCAGAATAGTAGGTACCGGAAGATCAGATTTCCCTAACCAGATAAATAACGTTCTCGCTTTCCCTGGAATTTTCAGAGGAGCACTTGACTGCAGGGCAAAAGCAATAACAGAAGAAATGAAAAAGGCTGCTTCATATGCTCTTGCATCAATGATTAAAGATGAGGACTTAAACGAAAACAATATAATTGCTTCTCCTCTTAACAAAGAAGTTGCCAAGGTTGTAGCTGAGGCTGTAATTGCAGCAAACAGAACTTAATACTATTAAACCGCGTAGAAAAAGCGCCTATCATGACGATGGGCGCTTTTTATTTATTCATACTCTATTAAATTAATACTTTAGACAAAAATTCCTGTAATCTAGGATGCTGAGGATTATTAAAGAATTCATCTGGTGGACCCTGTTCAAGTATTTTACCCTGTGCCATGAACAGAATTCTGTTACCGACTTCTTTAGCAAATCCCATCTCATGAGTAACAATTATCATCGTCATTCCGGTATCTGCAACCTGTTTGATTAAGTCAAGAACTTCCCCTACCATTTCAGGATCGAGAGCAGATGTCGGTTCATCAAACAACATTACTTTAGGATTCATTGCTAATGATCTAGCAATTGCCACTCTCTGTTTTTGACCACCCGACAACGTGTTAGGATATTGATTAGCTTTATCTAACAGTCCAATCCTCTCTAATAATTCCGTTGCTTTTTTATTAGCAGCATCAATTATCTCTTTTTTTGTTGAAAATTCTGGCGTAATAAATTCCTTTTCCTTCATTGGTAAAGTATGCGTTATTTTACGCTCTAATTTTTCAATTTTGGAAGTTAATGCAAGTTTTTGCTTTGTAAGTTTTGGGTCATATGTAGTGAATGTCTTTCCGGCAATAGTTTTTTCAACCTCAGTACTTGCCCAGTCCTTTTCAATTGGTTCCAATTCAAGTTTCAGATTATCAATCTTTTCATTCATAGAATGAATTTTAGAATCAATATTTGAATTATATTTTTCACTAAAAACTTTAAATATTAGTTTATTATAAACTGGAGCAAGCAAATTATTAATTTTTGCTTTACGGAGTCTGTCCTTCCCTACTTTAATCGGCGCCAGCGTGATATTTTTTTGTACTGTCAAATTGTTAAACAGGTTAAATTGCTGAAAAACCATGCCCATTTTTTGACGCTGAATATTAATATTAACTTTGACATCAGCTAAATCAATTCCATCAAAAAACACTTTCCCTGCCGTAGGATCTTCTAAACAGTTCAGGCATCTTAAAAATGTTGACTTACCTCCACCAGAAGGTCCTATTATTACTACTTTCTCTCCTTGTTTTATCTCACAATCAATCTCATCAAGAACAAGAAGATTACCGAATTTCTTTGTTAATTTTTCTACTTTAATTAATGAATTATCTTCTGTGTTCATTCTTCCTTAACCTCTTTTCTAAAAGTTTGATTCCAATTGTCATAATATATACCGTGACAAAATACACTACTGCAGCTAATAAATATGGTGTAATAACATTGTAAGTTGATGCGGCAATACTCTTAATTGCAGTAAAGAACTCACTGACACCAATGATTAATGCTACTGATGTTTCTTTTACCAATGCTATTGCTTCATTTCCTAATGGAGGCAAGATATTTTTTGCAGACTGAGGAAGTATAATATGCCACATTGTGGAACCATAACTAAGACCGAGGGACCTACCGGCTTCCATCTGGCCTTTGTCTACGCTCTGGATTCCTGCCCTCATAATTTCTGCAACATATGCTCCGGAATTTAGTCCGAATCCAATCATCGCAATTATGTATGGACTTACCGCTCTGTTAAAGAAAACAACGTCAGAGAATATTACAAAGTAAATAATCATCAACTGGACAAGTGAAGGAGTACCTCTGATTACAGCCAAATAAGCATTGGCAATAAAATTCAGGAACTTGTTGAAAATATTGGTTTTTGGCAAAACCATGAAAATTGCCAAAACTGTACCTATTATTATTCCTATCGCAAGTGCTACGACAGTAATGGCAATTGTCCAACCGTACGCCGTCCCAAGGAGTTTAATTATATCCGGATTAAAAATACTAAAATCTATTTTCATTCTTCTCTTATTAATAGGAAAAGATTATGCTGTTGCACAACCTCCTCCTACTATATTCAATTATTCAATAGTTATTATGCAAAGTATTTCTGATTAAGAGCTTCCATTGTTCCGTCAGCTTTTAATTCTGCAATTGCCTGATTCAACCAGTCAACTAATGCTTTATTGCCTTCAGCAACTGCAAATGCATATTCATCTTCGTATACAGCTTCGCTTAAAATCTTGATTCCTTCATATGCTTTTACAAAACTTTCTGCTGGATATTTATCGATGATTACAGCGTCAATTGAACCATTCTTTAATGCCATAACCGCTTCAGCACCTGTTGTATATGCTACACACTGTTTTGGAGCACCAAGTGATGCAACTGTCTGACCAAATTCATCTTCATAGAAAGCATAGTCTGGATCCATATTTCCAAGGTACTGTCCTATTGTTCCTAACTGGCAACCTACAACTTTTCCTGCTAAATCCATTGGTCCGCTGATTGTAGATCCATTTTTTACAATGATAACCTGAGAACTATTGAAGACACCATCTGTGAAATCCATAGTTTTATCTCTTTCTTCTGTTTTGCTGATACCTGCCATAGCAATATGAGCTTTATTTGTTCCCGGAGCTACTAATACAGAATCAAATTCAACATTTAATATTTCTAATTCTACGCCTAATTTGTCTGCTAATGCTTTAGCAAGTTCCATATCCCAACCTGTAATCTTTCCTGACTTATCAACAAATTCAAATGGCGGGAAGTAAGCATTCGTTGCAACTACTAACTTACCATATTCTTTAATTCCTTCTGGAGATGAATCTGTAATGCCTTTATCTGTATTACATGCTGTGAGTGTAAAACATAAACATGCTGTGAGTGTTGCAATTGCAAGCACTACTGCTAAAACCTTTACTAATTTTTTCATAATTTTTACCTCGCTATGAGTTTGTTTTTTTATTTTATGTTCACATCATAGCACCATCAAAAATAAATTGCAAACAAATTTGAATAAATATTTCAAAAAAATTAATATTTTTCTCGTTTTATGCATAAAATCACTATTTTATACACGTTTATTCATTTTTTATTCATTTTGCATACCTCCATTTGTGAATATAATTGCTTTATGCACGCGTTTGATATAGAATATTTATATATTTTTAATAATAGGAAACATAAGATATGGCAAGATACACAGGTGCCCAGATTTTAATCAAAACACTTGAGGAAAGAGGAGTCGAAAACATATTCGGCTACCCTGGTGCTGCCATTCTTTCCGTATACGATGCACTGCCGTCTTCTTCCATTAAGCATATTTTATGTACAGATGAACAGGGCGCGGCTTTTGCTGCAGAAGGATATGCAAGATCCTCATTTAAAGCAGGTGTCTGTCTTGCAACCTCAGGACCTGGAGCCACTAACCTATTAACCGGTCTTGCAGATGCATATATGGATTCCGTTCCTATGGTAGCAATAACAGGAAACGTCAATCTTGAGGATCTGGGGCATGATTCTTTCCAGGAAGTGGATATTTTTGACATGGCAATGCCTGTAACAAAATATTCAATCATCATAACAAAGGCAGATGATATTGCACCACTAATAAGAAAGGCATTCACCATTGCCGAGAGCGGGAGAAAAGGACCTGTTCTTGTAGATATCCCGAAGAGTGTTCTTGATGAAACGGGCACATATGAAAAAGAGCCTTCACAGAAATTCACCCATAAAGACCCGTCTCCGGAAGAAATTTCCGCCGCCGTGAGTTTAATCAAAAGCGCCGAGAAACCTGTTATATATGTAGGTGGAGGTGTAAAATTCTCAGGAGCAGAAAAGGAAGTAAAAATACTTGCGGAAAAATTAAACTGTCCTGTAGTTACATCTTTTATGGGAATCGGTTCATTCGATCAGTCAAGTCCCCTTTATGCCGGAGTTTTATCCAACGAGAACTTAATGCTGCCTTCCATCTTCAAAGAATGCGACCTCTTTATAACTCTCGGGGCAAGATTCAATTCAAGATTCAATGCCTTCAACACACTTAAAAAGAGAAAGATAGCTGTTCTTCAGATAGATGCTGACAGAGCTGAAATAGATAAAAACATCTTAACTACCGCATCAGTTTTAGGAGACATAAAAGAAGTCCTCTCAAAGGTAAACCCGGAAATTGAGCAGAGGGAAATGCTTGAATGGGCATATAAAGAGGAAGAACTCCCTGAAGACACAAACCGGGGCATACAGATAATATGTGCACTTTCAGAAAAACTTAAGGACAGCGTAACAGTATCAACGGATGTCGGACTTCATCAGATCTGGACAGCACTGAATTATAAATTTCTCTCCCCTAATAAGTTCCTGACGAGCGGAGGGCTCGGGGCAATGGGATTTTCAATTGGCGCAGCAATAGGTTCACACTTTGCAACCGGAGGAAAACAGCTCATAATCACGGGAGACGGTTCATTCAATATGAATTTCAATGAGCTTCTCACTTGCGTTAAATACCATATCCCTGTGATAATTGTTGTCCTTAACAATAATTCATTAGGGCTTATCCGTCTTCTTCAGTACGGGAGAAAATCAAAAGGATATATGGCATCTTCCCTTTACCTTAATACAGACTATGTAAAACTTGCAGAGTCTATGGGAGCAAGAGGAATTGTCATAAACGAAACAGATGATATAAACGAAAAACTAAACGAGGCCTTAAACGGCTCACTTCCTGTTGTCATAGACTGCAGGATATCAATAAACGAAGGAATTCATTAATATGGAAAACTCAAGACAGATTATTGCAATACTCGTAAACAACCAGCCTGGTGTACTGTCAAGAATATCAGGATTATTCTCAAGACGCGGATACAATATTGACAGTTTGTCAGTATGTGCCACAGAGGATGAAAGATATTCAAGAATGACAATCTGCCTTAACGGCACGCTGTCAACAGCAAAGCAGATTACAGCCCAGCTTGAAAAACAGGAAGACGTTGTCAAAGTCATGACATTTGATCACGGAAATGTTGCACTCAGGGAACTCCTGCTTATAAAACTTGCAGTAGCACCTGAAAAGAGAGGGGAAATCGTGGATTTATGCACGCTTTTCAAGGCAAAATCAATAGATACCACAATGGATTCCATGATGCTTGAGCTCACAGGAAATACAGATAAAATCGATGCATTTATTGCAACACTCGGAAGCTATAAGATTCTTGAAATGGCAAGGACAGGCGGCGCTGCACTTGAGCGCGGGAATAAAGTTATGGCTGAGAGTGAGGAAGAAAAATAATGAGAAAAATAACTATTTTTGACACCACATTAAGAGACGGGGAACAATCCCCTGGATGCTCAATGCATCTTGGTGAAAAACTCGATATAGCAGAAGCTCTTGACAAGCTCGGAGTGGATGTAATCGAGGCAGGTTTCCCTGCATCCTCCGAAGGAGAATTCAAGGCAGTCAAAGAAATCGCAGGAGTAGTAAAAAGAGCTTCTGTCGCTGTTCTCTGCCGCTGCCGTGAGGATGATATAGATAAAGGATTTGATGCAATAAAAGACGCAGTTCATCCGCGCCTTCATATTTTCATTGCAACATCCCCTGTCCATCTGAATCATAAACTCAATATCACCCAGGATGAGTGCATACAGATTATCGACAAATATACAAGATATGCAAAAAAGTACACTGACGATGTTCAGTTCAGTTTTGAGGATGCATCACGTACCCCTATAGATTTTCTTGCAAAATGCGCACAGACTGCAGTAAATGCGGGAGCAACAACCATCAATATTCCGGATACCACAGGTTTTATTACACCTCAGGAATTTTCCGGTATGATCGTATACCTTAAAAAGAATGTGAAAGGCATAGACAATGTAACCATTTCCGTTCACTGCCATGATGACCTTGGTCTTGCAGTTGCAAACTCACTCGCTGCAGCAGTGGTAGGTGCCGGCCAGATTGAGTGCACCATCAACGGAATCGGAGAAAGAGCCGGAAATGCCCCTCTTGAAGAAATTGCGATGGGCATCAAGACAAGAAAAGAATACTATAAACTTGAAACCGGTATTGATACAAAGAAAATTTACAGGACATCAAAACTTGTATCTTCCATTGTCGGTATCAAGCCGTCCGCAAATAAGGCTATTATAGGTTCAAATGCATTCCTTCACGAATCAGGAATCCATCAGCACGGAATTCTTCAGGATAAGGCAACTTATCAGATTATGGACCCGTCAGATATCGGTATCCCTGAAAACGCACTTGTTATAGGAAAACATTCAGGACGCCATGCATTCAAGGACCTGACTGTCGAAATGGGATACACACTTACAGACGAACAAATTGATACCCTCTTCCCTAAGTTCAAAGAACTTGCCGACAGAAAGAAAGATGTCTCAAGAGTAGATATAGAAACACTTCTTGCCGGATATACAAGACGAGTAATCAAGAGAATATATACTCTTAAAGACTATGAAATCTCTGCAATTAAAAATCAGGCATCGGCTACTATCACTCTTGAATCCGAAGGTAAATCACAGACCGAAAAGATGACAGGAGACGGACCTATTGATGCCGGATTCAAGGCAATCCTCAATATTACCGGAGACTTCTTCAGACTTCTTGACTATCAGGTACACTCCATTACAGAAGGTAAGGATGCTCTCGGTGAGGCTATCGTAAAACTTACAAACGGTAAGGAAATCATGACAGGCAAAGGCATATCAACAGACGTTATGGAAGCATCTTTAATTGCCTATCTTGATGCAATCAACAAGCTCATTCAGTACGAAGAATAATACAGAACGTATATTTTATATATACGAAACAAGAAGATAAAATGGCATATATTGAATTTCTGGACACAACACTACGAGACGGAGCACAGGCTGTAGGAATCAGTTTCTCAGTAAAAGACATGCAGTCCGTCTTTAAAATTCTTGATGAATTCGGTATAGATATTATCGAAGGCGGGGATCCTGCGTCCAATCCTAAAGATGAAGAATTCTTTAAAGAAACAAGAAGCAGCAGACTCGCTGCTTTTGGTGCAACACACAGAAAAGACACCACTGCCGATAAAGATGAGAACATAAAAAAACTTATCCAGGCAGGAACTGATACCGTTGTCATTTTCGGCAAGTCATCCGAGAAACAGGCAACCGAGATACTCGGGATATCAAAAGAGGAAAATCTGAAACTGATTTCTTCAACTGTTTCATACCTTGTATCTAAGAAAAAGAGAGTCATATTCGATGCAGAACACTTTTTTGACAGTTTTCTGACTGACGAAAAGTATGCCCTTACCTGCCTTAATGCAGCAGCTGATGCAGGAGCAGACACACTCGTTCTCTGCGATACAAATGGTGGCACGATGCCGGATACTGTCTTCAGAATTGTAAAAACAGTAACAGAGAAATTCAGTTCCTTAAGAATCGGAATTCATGCACATAATGACTGTGGCATGGCTGTTGCCAATTCGGTTATGGCAGCCCAGGCAGGAGCAACACACGTTCAGGGAACATTTTTAGGATTCGGGGAAAGATGCGGCAATGCTAATCTTTCAACAATAATTGCCAACCTTTCTTTAAAAGGCCACGCAGGATGCAGATGTCATCTTGAGCAGTTAACTTCTGCAGCAAAATCCATTGCGGAAATTGCAAATCTTGTCCTTCCGTCCCATATGCCGTATGTGGGCAATGCTGCATTTTCTCACAAAGCAGGAATGCATGTTGATGCAGTAATAAAAGAATCTGATTCTTTTGAGCACATTGACCCAAGAAAAGTCGGCAACGACACACACCTTATACTAAGTGAGTTTTCAGGTAAAAGTGCCATCATTGCAAAACTCAGTCTCTTATTCCCTGACCTTGATAAGTCAAATCCTAAAGTTCAGGAAATATTAAACAGAGTAAAAGAACTTGAAAACGAAGGATATCAGTTTGAAGGCGCAGAAGCTTCTTTCATATTAATGGCCGAAAAAATCATGCGTGATTTTAACTCACCGTTTGCTCTTGAGAATTATTCCATTTCAACTTCAAGCAGCGGAGAAGACATGGCATCTGTTTCAATAAGAGTCGGAAATTCAGTATCAACCGGAACATGTACAGGTAACGGCCCGGTCAACGCTCTTGACAAAGCATTAAGAAAAGCACTCGCTGTCTACTATCCTTCTTTAAATGATGTCCAGCTCATAGACTATAAAGTTAGAGTTGTGGACTCAACAAAAGCAACCGGCGCAGATGTAAGAGTACTTATCACATCAAAAGACAAATCATCGGCCTGGACTACAATCGGAGTATCAACAGACATAATAAGGGCATCATTCAATGCCTTGGCAGACAGTTTCGAATATATTCTAACAAGGTAGATTATGGGACTTACAGCAACTCAGAAAATATTAGCAAAAAAAGCAGGAAGGAAAGAAGTAAAACCAGGAGAACTCATCACCTGTGATGTGGATCTTGTTATGGGTAATGATATTACCTCTCCTGTTGCTATAAAACTTTTAAACGAAAACGACAGAGTTTTTGACAAAGATAAAATTGCTCTTGTTCTCGACCACTTCTCCCCTTGCAAAGACATAAAATCCGCAGAACAGTGCAAAATCGTAAGAGACTTTGCAAAAAAACAGGAAATCAAACATTTTTATGATGTCGGCCGTATGGGAATAGAACATGCACTTCTTCCTGAAAGAGGACTAGTTCACCCAGGAGACCTTATTATCGGAGCAGACTCCCATACATGCACATACGGGGCACTCGGCTGTTTCTCAACAGGAATCGGGTCCACGGATATGGCAGCAGCTATGTTAAACGGCAAAGTCTGGCTCAAAGTTCCGTCAGCAATTAAGGTAACCCTTAAAAACTCACTTCCTGAATATGTAACCGGAAAAGATGTAATCCTTACACTCATAGGAATGCTCGGGGTAGACGGTGCTACATATAAATCCCTTGAATTTGCAGGAGAGATTTCAGCGCTGTCTCTGGAAGAAAGACTCACTGTCGCAAATATGGCGGTTGAATGCGGTGCAAAAAATGCATTCTTCCCTCTTGATGATGAGGCAAAAATGTACCTTGTTGTAAGAGGCGCATGCACAAAGCAGTACCTTGAAGAAAACGCCATCTTCCCTGATGAGGATGCCGAATACGATCAGGAAATAGTCCTTGACTTATCCAAGATAAGACCAACCGTTGCCTTCCCTCACCTTCCGAGCAACATACGCAAACTCGGTGTGGATGACATAGGGAAAATAAATATAGACCAGGTTGTAATAGGAAGTTGTACAAACGGAAGGTTCTCAGACCTTTGCGAAGCAGCGACCATATTCCAGGGAAAGAAAGTCGCAAAGGGAGTAAGATGCATAATTATCCCGGCTACCCCTGAGGTATACAGGTTTGCAATGGACCAGGGAATTATTGAGATTTTCATGAGAGCAGGATGTGCGGTATCCACCCCTACCTGTGGTCCGTGCCTCGGAGGATATATGGGAATACTTGCAAGCGGAGAAAAATGTGTTGCAACAACAAACCGTAACTTCGTCGGAAGAATGGGTGCAAAAGACTCTGAGATTTATCTTGCTTCCCCGTATGTGGCTGCAGCATCTGCAGTGATGGGATATATCTGTTCACCGGAGGAAATCTTATGAAGCTCAAGTTCAAAGGAAAAGTATTCAAATACGAAGATAACGTAAATACCGACGTCATTATTCCTGCAAGATATCTTAATGATTCCTCAGAGGAAAATCTTAAACTTCACTGTATGGAAGATATAGATAAAGACTTTGGTTCATCCGTGAAAAACGGAGATGTGGTAGTTGCAGGATTCAACTTCGGATGTGGTTCATCAAGAGAGCATGCACCGCTTGCACTTAAGGCATCGGGAGTCAAAATGGTAATAGCAAAAAGCTTTGCAAGAATCTTTTTCCGTAACGCTATCAATACAGGTCTTTATATAGTTGAAAATGCAGAAATGGCAGATGAAATATCGAACGGAGATACTTTAAGTTTCGATAAAGGCATTTTAAAAGATTTAACAACAGGCAGGGAATACAAACTTCCTGAGATGGATCCGTTCATTTCTTCCATCATTGAGAAAGGCGGACTTATGGAGGCGATAAGAAAATGACATACAGTATCTGTACACTCTCGGGAGACGGAATCGGCCCTGAAGTAATAGAAAGTGCAAAGAGAGTAATAGAGGCTGTCGGCAGAAAATACGGCCATGAATTCATTATCAAAGATGCCCCTATCGGAGGATTTGCTATAGACAATTTCGGAGATCCTCTTCCTGAAGAAACCATAAAAGCAGCTAAGTCTTCCGGCGCCGTTCTTTTAGGTGCAGTAGGCGGATACAAATGGGACAATGCACCAAAGCGTCCAGAAGCTGCCCTGCTCGGCATAAGGAAAGAACTTAAACTCTATGCAAATTTAAGACCAGCGAAAATCTATCCTGCACTAAAAAACAGAAGCGTCCTCAAAAACGAAATTGTTGAAAACGGAATAGACTTTGTGACAGTAAGAGAACTCACCGGCGGAATATATTTCGGAGAGAGAGGATTCAGGGATAACAAAACTTTCGGAAGAGAAGCATATGACACAGAGTGCTACAGTGAACTTGAAATAGAAAGAGTGTCAAGAATCGCATATGAACTTGCTCAGAAAAGAAATCACCATATAACACTCGTTGATAAGGCGAATGTCCTTACATCTTCAAAACTCTGGAGAAAGATTGTAACCGATATTAATGAGGATTACCCGGATGTAATTGTTGATATGATGTATGTTGACAACGCAGCAATGCAGATGGTACTAAACCCTTCCCACTTTGATGTGATTCTCACCTCAAATATGTTCGGTGATATACTCTCGGATTTATCCGCTGCTCTTGTTGGTTCAATAGGAGTAATGCCGTCAGCATCACTCGGAGACACAACGCTAGGAATGTATGAGGCAATTCACGGCTCGGCACCTGATATCGCAGGGCTCAATATCGCAGATCCTGTAGGCACAATTCTTTCAGCAGCGATGATGCTCAGGCTCTCGTTTGACTTATCAGATGAAGCAGCAGATATAGAAAAGGCCGTTGAAGCGGCCATAAATGAAGGATATATGACTCAGGACCTTGGCGGAATTTATTCAACCAGCCAGGTTACTGATAAAATCATATCTTTAATAAATCCTTAATAACTTCTTTTGAAATTGTAAGGCCTGCAACAGCAGGTGAGAAACAGATACTTCCGGGTACCTGTTTTTTATTATCTTTAGATGCAACCTTAATAGGTTCATCTTTTGAATATACAACTTTAAGATTTTTTATTCCTTCTTCTTTAAGTTTCTGCCTCATGGCTTTTGCAAGAGGACATACCTGTGTTTTATAGATGTCAGTAACTTCATAATTTACTGAAAGTTTGTTACCTGTGCCCATAGAAGAAATTATCGGAATATTATTTTCCTTTGCTCTCTTTATTAAAAGGACTTTGCTTGCAACTGAATCTATTGCATCCACAATATAATCGTACTCTTTGAGAGCGATTTCGTTTTCAGTCTCATCAGAATAGAAAAGATTATATGTTTTAATGTCACATGAAGGATTGATTGAAAGAGCCCTCTCTTTTGCTACTTCAGTTTTAGCTTTCCCGACTGTTTCAACGGTCGCCAGAATCTGACGGTTTAAATTGGACTCAGAAAAAACATCGTTATCAACAAGGCCGATATGACCCACTCCTGTTCTTACAAGAGATTCAAGCACATAACCGCCTACTCCGCCGAGCCCGAAGATAATAACCTTCTTGTCTTTAAGTTCATCAACGGACGGAACTATCATTCTTGTTCTTAAAAGAAAATCATCCATTCTCTCTTTCCCTTCTTCTCATTTCTTCAGTAGTATGTTCTCTCTTCGGTTTTTCTTCACCTGTAACTAGAGCACCGAGTGTATTTGCACCGGACTCACAGTAAAGGTCAAAATAGTTTTTCTCTCCTCTTTCCCTCATATCCCTGAACTTCTTTGCATTGCACCAGATCATGGAAGGAATACCTATAACAAAGAAATAGAGCGGTCCGAGAATAAGAGACTGAATTGTGTGGCCATATTCATGTACCCTGGTTTCTTTAACCCATGTTTCCCATCTCTTTCCGTTAACAAATATGAACGGGCCCATAGATACTCCGCCCCAGTCTCCTTCATGATATGTAAGGATTGCTCCGTGATAGAACTCATGTTTACATTTTATGTGCTTTATAAAAATACAGAATCCTATCAGGGTCTGGATAATTCCGTATGTGCACTGGATTAGCCAGTATAAAATATAGAGAAGTATTTTCATTATAATGCTCCTTTTTTAAGGCATATCTCAGAGGCATTGATACTTGCTGTTTTCAGGCAGTCTGAATAGCCTTTCGCGTTTTCTTTAAATCCGTTGCCGAGTATGTATTTAATACAGGATGCAGAGAACATATCACCGGCGCCCAAAGTATCCACGGCCTGTATCTTTTCTGCCGGCTGATAGGCACTTTCGAGGTTTCTTGAATAAGCATACGAGCCGTTCTCGCCAAGAGTTAAAAACACAACTTTAGCATTTGATGCATACTTAAAGACTGTTTTAAGTGCCTCTTCTGTATTTTCAGTTCCTGTTATAAACTCAAGTTCCTCATCAGTAAGTTTAATCATATCAGCATATTTTAAAAACTCAAGTGCTGTCTCTTTCTGTTTCTTTTCACTGTCAAAGAGGCCGTTTCTTATGTTAAGATCATATGATATAATTGCCCCGTCTGAGACAGCTTCTGAGAGAACTTTTTCAGTTGCCTCACGCATTTTTTCATTGAATAAAGATACCGTGCAGAAATGGACAAGAGACACTCCTTTAAGTTTCTCCTTATCTATATCTTCTTTACTAACTGTAAATCCTGCAGTACCTTCTTTTTCAAACCTGAATGACCTGTCTCCGGTGCTATTAATGGTAACCACTGATTTTGAAGACGGCAGTTCTGAGTAAACTATCATGTCCTTTTTTACACCGTATTTTTCAATGGTATTAAGAATTTTTTCTCCGTATTTGTCGGTGGAAACAGAAGTTATTATATAAGAGTCAAAACCCATCGATGAAAGATAGCATGCAACGTTAAGCGGCGCACCGCCGGGAACGGCAGTTTCTCCATTCTCCGTTATATATGTATCTACCAGATTTTCCCCTACGCAGACAGTTTTCATCAGACAATAAAGTAAATTGCGGCGGCAAGGGCTGCAATATCAATAAGAGCAAAAAGAGGGAAGAATACAACGAAATACCAGTGCTTTGTTTTATGACGGAATACATACATCCCGAGTGTTGAACCCACGCCACCGAAGAATGCAAACAGGAACAGTACCTTCTCAGGAATCCTCCACTTGCCTTCTTTTGCCTTTGACTTATCGATTCCCATAACAATAAAGCCCATAAGGCTTAATAAAACAAATACCGCAATAACCACTATCAGTAAAACGTTCATCTAAGTTCCTCTTTGATTTTATTATAGTATTTCACCACATATTCCCGTATCTTCCCCATACACTCGTCATATTCTTCCTGAGTTCTATAAAGGAACGGGTCCGGAACAAGGTGATATTTGTCCCCTGCTGCAACGGACAGCGGTTTATACTTTTTCCAGAGCCATACCGGGAGCAGAAATCTGTGGCTTCTGGACATCCCGATAATGATATCTGCTTCCTTAAACGGTTTATAATTGCACCAGATATAATCCGGTTTATGTGCTTTTATCTCTTCCTCTGTATACCCTTCCTTTATTAAAGACGGGATAGCCTTCGGAAAAATGTTTTTCATTTTGTTAAACACCGCCGAAGACTTTATCTCTACTTTTCCGTTTAAATCCGGGTCCTCTTTTACAAGACGGCGGAGCACATACTCACAGTACGGGCTCCTGCATACGTTTGATGAACAGACAAAGAGTACCTTCATGTTAATCTGTTCTGAGTGCTGCAACCGGGTCTTTCTTAGCAGCAAGTGAAGACGGGATGATACCGCTTATTACTGTTGTTATGAATGAGAAGCCGATAAGTGCAAGGCACTGCCACCATGACGGCTGTAAAAGGTTCGGTATGCCGAGAACCTTAATAATTATCGCGTTCGCCGGGAATTTAAGGATTACGCCTATGACAACGCCTATGATACCGGAGATGAGACCTATTATGAATGTCTCAGCGATAAATACTGATGATACATTGCCCTTGGAAGCACCAAGAGACCTTAAAATACCGATTTCCTTTGTTCTGTCCTGAACAGAGATATAAAGGATGATTGCAACAAGAAGCATTGCAACAACGACTGCAAGAACTGCAACGGCTACAAGGATGTATGTGATAGTATCTATCATGCTTTTCATGGAAGATGTAATCTGTGAAAGGTCATCCGTATATGTTACCGTATAATCAACAAATGAATTTGCCAGTTCAGGATCCGCATTAATCTTAGCATTGAAATTGTTTACGAATTCAAGTGTCTTATCCTTATTCTCTATGGATGTCGGATAAATATAAATTGATTTCGGTTTATTAAGGTCTTTTACGGAAAGGTCTTCAAGAAGCTGCTCATAGTCGGATGTGGACATTTGTTCCCCGGAAATAATGTTCCTGATTTTTGCTGTCATTCCGGCCATAACAGCCATACCTTCCTGCGGATGGGCAGTCATTATATCGTTAATGAAGGTTGTCTGTTCTTCCTGAGTCATCTGGGATAATTCTTCAATGCTGAACTCATATCCGTATTCAGCAAGAGCTTCAATGGCTTCAGTCATCTTCTGCTGCTTATCAAGATATTTCTGATACTCGCCTTTCTGTTTGGTGATGAGGTCTGAACCATTGATTTTATTGATAATATATTCGGCAAAAGCCTGTGTATAACCGATAGTTCCGTCAATACATCCTGCTGTCAGTCCTTCTTTAAGTCTTAAGATACCAGCTATCTTAATCTTTGTTCCTCTTTCAGCAATAATCTCATTGGTAGCTGAATAATCAAAATGCTCAGGATTCATAAATCCCGCTGCAGGAACATATGTATAGTAATCGCTTGATGCCATTACCGTATATTCCTGACCGATGAATTCATTAAAATCAAATTCCTGTTTTACTTCTTCTGCTGAGCCCAATAAGAATGCCTGGAGGAAGTCTGTAATGGAAATCTTGTTTAAGAAAAGAAGAATGTCATCATCAATCTGGTTATATTCATCCACTACGATAACGATTTCCTTCATTCCTTCTTCAGTTGTGTAGTCAGGAAGGTGTCCTGCAATTACATCATACTGATTCAGAATGACATCCTTATCATCTATCATCATTGTCCAGGTCTTTAAAGAGTCAAGCATGGTCTTAACCTGGTTCTTTGTTTCTTCGGTAATACCTGACGGAATGCTGTCTCCGACCTGCTCAAGAATCTTATCGTAGAGAGGATTTATTCTGTCGTAAATTCCCTCCTCAAGTTCTGTATACACATTAAGTCTTAATCCGTAGTCTTTTCTTATTGTTCCCCAGGACGGGTCATAATTTGCATTCAGTTCCTCGGCAAATTTTGAAATATCAGCATCAAGTTTTATGCCCATATTCTCCATATCGCCCTCGATAATTCCGAGAATAACTTTTTCAAGGAAAATTTTATCTGCATCCGGATATTTTTCCCTTACTGCTTCTTCCTCTTTAAAGATGTCGATAACAGTATTCATATCAATTCTTGATACATCAATATCGCCACCGTGAATAGCATCCTCCATCATATCCATTAAAGAACTTGACTGAGAATAAATTGCTATCGGGTATTTTGAAAGTGAATCCGATTCGTAACGGTTGATGTATGCTGAAAAACCTGTGTTCATTGCAAGGATAAGTGAGATACATATAATACCTATGGATCCTGCAATAACAGTAAGCATTGTTCTTCCTTTTTTGTTTATAAGGTTTGTAAGTGATAATTTGAATGCAGTCAGGAAACTCATTGAAGCTCTCTGCTTTTTCTTTTTCTTTGCAGGAGTCGCTTCTGACAGTGCCGGTTTTTCTTCAGGCACTTCTTCTTTTACAGGTTCAGCCTGAATTTCCTCAGCTATTTCTTCTGCAGCAATCGGCTCTGCTTCTTCTTCAGGTTCCGTTTCAGCTATTACTGGTTCTTCCTGCGGAATCTCTTCTGTTTTTTCCCTCTCAGGAGCTTTTGCCTCAATAGTTCTCTCGTCAGTTATCACGCCGTCTTTCATGCTGATTATTCTGTCTGAATACTGCTCGGCAAGTTCTGAGTTATGGGTAACCATTATAATAAGACAGTTCACTGAAATTTCCTTAAGGATATCCATAATCTGAACACTTGTTCTGCTGTCTATAGCACCGGTAGGTTCATCGGCAAGAATAATGGTCGGATTATTTATAAGAGCACGAGCGATGGCAACTCTCTGGCACTGACCGCCAGATAACTGGTTAGGTTTTTTGAAAGCCTGGTCCTTAAGACCTACTCTATCAAGCATCTCAAGAGCTCTAGCTCTTCTTTCTTTTGCATCAACGCCCGAAAGTGTAAGTGCAAGTTCAACGTTGCCAACAACGTTCATATGAGGAATAAGATGATATGTCTGGAAAACGAAACCAATGACATTGTTTCTGTACGTATTCCAGTCTTTTTCCGTGTAGGAAGCAGTTGACTGGCCGTTAATAGTAAGTTCGCCGGTTGTTGCCTTGTCAAGACCGCCTATTATGTTCATGAGTGTTGTCTTTCCGCAGCCGCTCTGGCCGAGGATAGAAACCAGTCCGGTATCGCCGAACTCTGCTGTAACGCCCCTTAATGCGTTAACCGTCCTGTCACCAACAACGTAGACTTTTGTGATGTCTTTTAGACTTAACATAGTTCCTCCTAGTTCTTTATAATAAAGAAAGGTATCGGAGGATCTTTCTTCCAGTTATAGAAAAAAGTACCGATAACCTGATATTTTTCATCATCAAGATTTTTTATATATGGCAGAAGTGCATCTTTTTCCTCGTATCCGCTGTCGCCGCCGTAATAAACGGAAACGCACATGAGCCCGCCCTTTTTAAGAAGGCCTAGTCCTGCCTCAATTGCTTTTATTGTTGAATCGGCATGCGTAAAGATTGTGTGGTCGCCCTTAGGAAGGTACCCGAGATTAAAGACTATGCAGTCTGCTTCTTCTTTTACATACTTTTTCATTTCAGAATGGGAATCAAGAATAAGTGTTGCCTCAAGGCCTTTTGAATCAAGGAGTTTTCTTGTTGACTCTATTGCATCTTCCTGAATATCAAATGCGTACACTTTCCCGGATTTACCTGTCAGTTCGCAGAGAAACGCTGTATCAAAACCGCGGCCGGCTGTTGCATCAATGCATACAGAGCCTTCGCCTACATATTTCTTTATTGTGTCATGTACAATGCTGAGTGCGTTCATTTATCTGTTTCCCTGTCAATCCATGCCATCAGAAGATTAACTATTTTTTCCTGTTCATCCTGGGTGAGTTCTCTTCCTTTAGGCACTTTATACCACTTGTTGAGACATCCTCTGCAGCAGCACGCGCACGCGTGCATTGCCTTGAAAACAGGGTGCCCGCTCATAGGTGTCTGTTTGCCATCGTTCAGAGGCTCGGCAGGAGCAAGTTTGGCTCTCACGAAATCCGCTGCGTGGCTTTTTATTGTATCCCTGCCTTTTGCACTGAAATACTCTTTATCTTTCTTTGCAAGGTAAAAAGATGAACGGAATTTAGACTCTGAAAGTCGGGTTAATGCTTCTTCTATAGTCATAGAATAATTGTACCATACTCCCAACATTAAATAAATGTTGAATTTGCCGCATTTTGTTATTATGCTTTCACAAAAAGATGAAATGTTGTATTATAGACATATGCGTAAGAACAAAACTGCTGAAAACGTAATAGAATCAATATTTGTAGTACTGCTTGTGCTTGCACTTGTGGCAATTTTATTATTACAGTTTTCTGAAATAGCAGGTGTCGTTTATGCAGACGGGGAAAGTTATATTGAGGCTCCTGTTTCGGATCTAAAAAACAACCCTTCCGCAGGCAAATCTGTTATAGCACTCTCAACTGATGACGAAACTTTCTATATCCCTGAAAGTTATTATGTAAAGCTCGGGGAAAATCAGTTTGCGGATACTTATAAATGTTTGTATCTCGGTGAGGAATTTTTCATAACAACTGAAAACCCTACCCTCATTGCTCTTCCGGCAAATGCCAGCCAGGACCCTGCAGTTTCACTCACACTTAAAGACAGTGAAACAGAAGTCATAAACGGCATAACAGTGGATAACACATTTACAATAAGATTTGCAGGATACAGCGAAGATTTAACCAAAATCTTTGTTATAGCAGAAAAAGACGGGGAGAAAGCACTCGGCTTTATTGCAAAAAACAAGCTGACTGATTTTACAGTCCCTTACGAATCTTTAAAGGCTGCAGAAAGGGAAGCGCTTTTAAATGAAAATAATTTTGATCCTAACGAAGAACTTCCTGCATCCACATCTAAAGGAATCCGTATCGCTATTATTGTCTGCCTCGCAGTTGCTGCTGTTGTAATCTTTACATGTTTCTTTGTTTCATCAAAGAAAAAAAGCAACAAACTTAAACAGGAAGACGGCAAAGATTACGATTCCTCAAAGAAATACGAGAATTAATATTTTTCTAAGGTAATTTCCCACTATACAAGCCATTTTCTATATAATATGTAGACCTCTAAATGACTTTTCAATAGTTTCAGTGAAAGTGCAGTTAATTGAAACTGAAGATATATAATGAAAATGCCACCGGGTTTTTCTCCCAGTGGCATTTGTTTTACTGAAATATTTTTATGGTTCTGACCAGTTAGCAGTGTATGTTCTTTCTCCTGTGCTGCCCTTTTCAATTGTTACGCTCTTACTCATACCGTCAATACCGGTTCCGCTCCAGCCTTCGAACACATAACCTGCTCTTGTAGGATTGATAAGCGTGAATGAATCTGTCTCAATATCATAGAAAACAGGATTCGTTACTGTACCCTCATTAAGGTTATAACGGATGACATATTGTGTTGCTTTCCAGTTCGCTGTATATTCCCTGCTTCCGGAATTACCTTTGGAAATGGTAAGATTCTTGTTCTTTCCGGAGATACCTGTTCCGCTCCAGCCTTCAAAGTCATAACCGTCTTTTGTCGGATTGATAAGCGTGAATGTCGGAGTGTCTACATTGTATGATACCGGGTTTGTTCCGATTACCGTGCCGCCTGAAAGATCATAAGAAATTGTGAAACTTTCGGATTTCCATGTTGCGGTAAAAGTTCTGTCCCCTTTGCTTCCTTTTTCAATGGTGACTTCCATCTTCTTGCCCTGTACGCCTTTTTCACTCCATCCGTCAAAGTCATAACCATCTTTTGTCGGATTAATGAGCGTGAATGTATCTGTCTGAGCAGTATAAGATGTCGGATTTACTCCGTTTACTTTGCCACTGACAAGGATGTACGTGATTTTATAGGTTGGAATGCTCCAGTTGGCTTTGTATGACCTGTCACCAGTGCTTCCTTTTTTTACTGTGACATCTTTGCTCTTTCCTGATATACCTGTTCCGCTCCAGCCATCGAATTCATAGCCGTCTTTTGTAGGTGCATTAAGAGTAAATGTGTCATTTTTTGTATAGGAGGAAGGATTTGATATATCGTTCACTCCACCATCTAAATTGTATTCAATTGTATAATTTGCTGCCTCAGCCGGTTCATTATTGTTATTATTATCATCACCACCACATGCAGTTAATGAAATAGCCAGTGTCAAAACGAGCAGAGCAGAAATAATTAGCAGCAGTCTTTTTTTCATATGTTATTTTGTTCTCACACCTTGTCGAGCGCCCTCACGGGACTGATGTGAACGCATACACGCCCGGCCCTGAACCGGGCATGTATAGTTGTCAGAAATTAGAAATTATCAGGATGTTCATCAAGGCCTAACGTTCCGCCCGGGTTAAGAGTGTTATTAGGATCGAAGTATTTCTTCAGTTCTTTGTTTACATTCATCTGTGCAGTACCGATGTTCTCTTCAAGATACGGGGCAAAGAGTTTGCCGATTCCGTGATGGTGTGAAAGTGCTGCACCTGAATCAGCAATTGCCTTAAGAATTGAACTGTGATATTTCTTGAAATCTTCAAGGGATGTTGTTTTAATAATGAAGATGAAGTAAAGGTTTGCACCCTGAGGATAGCTGTGTGAAATGTGGCATGTGCAGATTGCATTCGGCCATGCTTTTACAACTTCTCTTACGCTGTCATGAACAGACGGCATATTATCCCAGTTTACAGCACACTCAAGTGTATCAATGATGATGCCGTAGTCCTGAATTGTGTCACGGAGATACGGGTCATTGAATCTGCCGTGCTCCCATGAGGTTGTTACATATCCTGTAAGATATAAGCCATGGTGCTTCTTGGCAATTTTCTTAATGTTCTTTACAACGTTTTTCTGATATCCGATTTCACCGTCGCAGAATCCGAGAAGGAGGCATCTCTGATGCATCTTGTAACCTGTTGCTTTGAGCATCGGTTCAAGCGGGCTTCCGATAATTCCGTACATATGGCTCATCATATCTGTTTCTTCAGCATCTGAAAGTCTGAAAGCTGACGGATGACCGAATTCACCCTGCATAACTTCCCTCATTACTGCCATACCTTCTTCCCATGTAGGGAACATGAATGAGAATTTGAGGTGTTTTTCGGAAAGATTGAATATCTTGAGTGTTACCTGTGTCAAGATACCGAAGCATCCTTCACTTCCCATCATAATCTGGTCGATATCAGGACCTGTTGCCTTTCTCGGCTTGTTGTCTGATTTGATTACTCCGACAGGAGTTACATATTCCTGGGATAAAACTATATCAGCAGCACATCCGTAATATGTTGAGTTCTGGCCTGAACCTCTTGTGGTTACCCAGCCGCCTACACATGAATATTCAAAGGACTGCGGGAAATGTCCACATGTATATCTCTTTGTTGAACCGAAATTTTCAGGTGCATTATTTAAGAGCTTCTCAAGAGCCGGTCCTGTGATACCAGGCTGAACAGTGATTGTCTGGTTAACTTCGTTAAACTCAATGACTTTGTTGAATCTCTTCTGAGTTTCAATCATCATGTTCGGTCCTACCATAGGTTCTGTTCCTCTTGTAACAGAAGAACCGCCTGCATGGATATATACCTTGATTCCGTTTGAATCTGCATATGCAAGAAGTTTCTGAACTTCCTCAGTTGTTGACGGATATACAACGATATCAGGAACGTTTTCCACAATGCCCTTTCTTAATCTCATGATATCAATCATTGTTTTGCCGTATGCAAGAGAGATTCTTGTGAAGTCATCAATAGTTGCAAATTCATCGCCGACTATTTCCTTAATAGCCTTGACCTGCTCTTCTGAAAGTTTTGTTTCGACTTTCATATCGACAATCTGTTCACCGGTGTCTACCATTTCCTTGAAATCATCATCAGTAAGATTGAATGTGGATTTGATGAGTTTGTAAAGTCCTTCCTTTGGTGCCTTGTAGAAGTTAGGATCTCCCCACTTCATAATAGAACGGAACGACTTTGGATTCGGTGCATCTGTTATCCATTTTGGCTCAAATTCCTTGTACGGATGTGACATAATATTTCCTCCATTTAGGTGTTTATCCCTTTAAATTCAGGAGATAAACCCTCGTTTGTTTATTTTTCGTATTTATTTAAGATAGCCCTAATATCTTTGTAGAGGTTCTTGTTGTTCGGGTAAATCTTTCTGTATATCCTGTTATAAAGTTCTTCATAAAGTGCATGTTCCTTCATATCAGGTTCAAATTCTGATGATACGCGGATCATGTTCTTTGCAGCTTCTTCAAAGCTAGGATACACTCCGATTCCTTTGAATGCTGTGATGGCAGCACCGAGTGATGAGGTTTCCGAAGTCTGAACTCTTCTGACCTTTACGCCCATAATATTTGATGTGATCTGACAGATTTCATCAGATACGCTTCCGCCGCCTGATACTGTAATGAACTCAACTTTTTTCTTTGTCTTTTTCTCGATGGTTTTCATACCGTCATAAAGACCGTATGCGATTCCTTCGATAATTGCTCTGTAGATATGATACTTTGTGTGGAAATCGGAGAATCCGAGAATGGACCCTCTGGCTGTAGGATACTTAATACCAGGTGTCCAGTATGGCTGAAGGATTAATCCCTCACAGCCTGCCGGTATATCTTTTAAGTGGCCGTTAAGAATTTCCTCTGCTGATATTCCTTTTGCCTTGGCTTCCATCACTTCTTCTTTTGCAAATTCCTGCTTGAACCATGAAAGCATCCAGTATCCTCTGTAAATTTCAATTTCAGGATTGAATTTATCCGGCTGAACTGCCGGGTAGCATGGTGCAAACGGCTCTGGTTCAACATACTTTGAAGTTGTTACCTGAACTGTTGACGTGGTCCCAAGGGACATTGATGCGCCTGTTTCATCAACACATCCGCCGCCGAGTGTTTCGGATCCTTTATCAGAACCTGCCGCAATAACAGGAATTCCCGCCTTGATGCCAAGTGCTTGAGAAGCAACACCTGTTATATATCCGATGACTTCACCTGCAGGAACAAGTTCAACCATGTCTTTTTCTTTAAGGTCATAAATACATGCGGTCATATCACTTGGTTTCTGCCATTTCTTTTTCTTGTAATCAAACGGGATATGACCTATCTGGTTCGCAACGCAGTCTTTCATAACGCCTGTAAGTCTGTATGTCATGTATCCTGAGAAGAACAGGAATTTATACATATTCTTCCAGACATCCGGTTCATTTTCATGCACCCAGTTACATGCAGATACTCTTGCACTTCCTGCCGCCATATCAAAAAGACCGATTGTTTTGACAAGAGCCATAAAGAAAGGACTAAATCTTGTTTTTTCAGCCTCAGGTGTCTGTCTTGCATCGAGCCATAAAATGACATCCCTTAACGGTTTGCCTGTTTTGTCTACGATGACTGCAGTGTCTCTTATCGTTGTGCAGACAACAGCTTCAATTCTGTCCCACAAATCTTCATTCTCTTTTTTAAGGCCGTTTGTTGCCTCTTTGAGTCTTTCCCAGTAAAACTCAGGTTTCTGTTCTGCCCAGCCCGGTTTTAATGAGTAGTACGGCTCTTCGAACTTAACCTGTTTTTTTGCGAGGTCTTTTCCGGTTTTATCAAAGAGCATAGCTCTTACGCTCTGAGTACCGAAGTCTATTGTTAATACCAATGGGTCTTTATTCATAAACGACTCTCCTTTTAATCTGGTATACTTTCTGTGGCAATAAGATTGACTTCAGTCCCGACAACGCCGCTAAGAATGATATCGCCTTTTTTCACTTTTTTATCTACTGTTACTTTGTTGATTTCCTTCATGAGATTCTTGATTTCGGATTTAGGAATCTCGCCCTGTGTTCTTACCGGAAGAACAGGCATTGAGGAAAATGTTGTTCTTACAGTAGAACAGACTGTACGCATAGGGCATGTCATCTCGGAGCGAGCGAATGCCTCACCTTTTTTGCAGGTATTACCTGTGATTACGCCGTCTTCAATTTTTATTCTGCAGCCTCTCGGGCATACGATACAAACAAGTTCCATATTACTTTTCCTCCACCAAAATCTCTATCTCGGAATTTTCTTTTATTCCGAGAGCTGTGAAGTCCATTTCAAGTCTCTGCATTTCAGGCGGACGGAGACAGCTGTATTTCTTTGAAAATGCTTCTTTTCCGTTTACCATAATCTTGAGTTCAGCCTTATCCATGTCTTTTGCTGCCCTGAAGAAGAGAAGAACTTTTGAATAATCCTTTGTAAGATCGATTCTGTGAGGGATATATGATAAAAGTCCTTTCCCTTTCTTTATCTGGACATTCTTTCCAGAAGGGGTATATCCGACTGCATTTTTACCTGCTGCTTCAGAGCACTCCGAAACATAATCCACGAGGTCAAAAACGTTAAGTGCGTTGCCACATGAGAACACGCCGTCCATGCTTGTCATGAATGTCTGGTCACAGTCCGGTCCTTTTGTGAATCCGTTAATCTTTATACCTAAATTCTCTGCAAGTTCGTTCTCTGGTATAAGACCTACTGAAAGGATAAGTGCATCACATTCGATTTTTCTTTCCGTTCCCTTAATCGGGTTCATCTTTTCGTCGACTTTTGCCACTTCAACTGCCTCAAGTCTGTCCACACCGAAAACCCTTGTTACCGTGTGACTTAAATAGAGTGGGATATCAAAGTCATGAAGACACTGATGAATATTACGTGTAAGGCCTGAAGGAGTAGGTTTTACTTCGTATACACCTTCGACCTCTGCACCTTCAAGTGTCAATCTTCTTGCCATGATAAGACCTATGTCTCCTGAACCTAAAATGACACATTTCTTAGTAGGAAGTTTTCCCTGAAGGTTAACAAAATTCTGAGCTGTTCCTGCCGTGAATACACCGGCCGGTCTTGTGCCCTGAATGAATACCTGCTTGGCTGTTCTTTCCCTGCAGCCTGTTGCAAGCACTATTGATTTTGTGATGAATTTCTCAATACCGGCACTTGATACAGCAGTAATGATATATTTATCTCCCTCTTTTGCAATTTTGGTAACAAATGTAAGGGTAAATGCATCAATGTTAAGTTCTTTGACAAAGTCAATGTATCTCTCGCTGTATTCCGGTCCGGCAAGTTTTTCGCCGAATCTGATAAGACCGAATCCGTCGTGAACACACTGCTTTAAAATACCGCCGAGTCTAGGCTCTCTTTCGATAATGGCAACGTTTCCGCCATTCTCTTTTGCGCTCTTTGCTGCAGCAAGTCCTGCTGGTCCGCCGCCGATTACGATAACGTCATATGAATGTTCAGTCATTGTCGTTACCTCCCTTTGTATCTCCGAAAACGAGATTGGAATTTCCATCGGATTTAAGAACTTCCTCAACAGTTATACCTTCGTGTTCAGCAATGATTTTCGCAACTGTAGGAGAACAGAAACCACCCTGGCATCTTCCCATTCCCGGTCTGACTCTTCTCTTTACGCCGTCAACTGTTGCAACGTGAAGAGGCTGCTCAAGAGCATCAATTATTTCGCCCTTTGATACTTCCTCACATCTGCAGACAATTTCACCGTATGCTGCATTTTTCTTAATCCATTTTTCCCTTTCCTCATCAGGCAGATCAGCAAGACGCGGTGTGTGGGTATATTTTGGATTAAATGATTTGTTATCTTCGAATTTATAATCTTCCCTGATCCACTTTACAATGTCTTCTGCAATTGCAGGAGCTGCTGTGATACCAGGTGACTGAATACCTGCTGCCTCGTAGATGTTTTTGGTGAAAATACCACGACGGACAACAAAGTCTTCTTCATATGTTGCTGCTCTTATTCCTGAGAAATACGTAATGACATCTGCCTTCGTCATCTTCTCTGCGCAGAGAACCTGTTTTTTAAGCATATTGTTGATGTCGAGCATATTTGTCGTATAGTCTTCTCTGTCAGGGACCTCATGTGCATCAGGACCGACTAAGATATTATTGTCTACCGTTCTCATGACGCCGCCACCCTTTGTGTGACCGACATCTTCCGTGACATCAGGACGGTTTGCCTCAGGAAGAGGTGCAAAATAACTTCTGTTGTATGAAGAAAGGGCATATCCTGCTTTTTTCTTATCAAGGATGATATCTGTTCCCTTTCTCGGATGAATCGTAAATGTTCTGTCTCCTGCCATTTCCGCAATTTTATCAGAAAAGACACCGGCTGCATTGACTACGATTTTCGGATATACTGTTCCCCTGTTTGTGCTGACGGAAACCACCTTCCCGTCTTTTGTTTCCATGCCGAGAACAACCGTGCTTAATGAGATTTCGGCACCGTTTTCAATTGCATTGTTTGCAAGTGCTACTGTTGTTTTGTATGGGGAAATAACACCGCCGGTTCCCATAAACATAGCGCCTGTGCACCATGATGGCGGATCCGGTTCATAATTCTTGACATCTACGGTCTTGTAAAATTCGACCTGCTTTATGCCGAGCATTTTTGCCTTGAGTTTGAAAAGAGGCGGGATGATTGTCTTTTCCCATTTTGTTGAGAACATAACCATCTGTGCCCAGCGTTTGAACTGTATATCAAGGTCTTCTTTGAGGGTATCGTAAAGTTCGTTACCTCTTAAAACGTATTTAAGTTTCTGCTGACCCTTGTGAAGGTCTATGCCTACATGGATACAGCCGTCATTTCTTGAGGATGATGCCATAGCCACATCGTTTGCTTTTTCAACAAGCAGTGCCGATACATTAAGACGCATGACCTCTCTTAATATGGCGCAGCCGGTGATTCCGCCGCCGATAACGAGCACATCAACCTTTTTGCCGTCAAGTGAATTATCCTTCACCGAAGGCATCTTCATCTGGGATGTATAACCTTTTAAGGTTATATCATTGAGAACTCCGAGAGAATCCTTACATACAGCAGCTCTGCCGCACTTATAGACATCTGCCCATTTGTCAAGTTCTCCTGTGAGTCTGACACAGCCATTATATTCCTCCACCTTTACGGACGGAGCAATCTCATGGACTTTCTTTTCAATCTTTTTGATATTCATCCTGAAGCCTCTTAATATCTATTTTCCCTATCTTCGTTCTGTAAAAACGGTCTAAGCAAACAACATCATGAGGAATTGACCAGTGGGACAACTTTGATGCTATGTGCACTATGATTTTCTGCTTTTCTTCATCAGTAAGCTGCCCCTCAACAAGAAGTCGGGTATGGTTTTTATTATCTTTTATATACTCAATTGCGGCACATTCACCGACAAACGGGAGTTCCTTTGCGGTATTTTCGATTTCTGTCGGGAAAACATTCATGCCGGAAATTTTGATAAGTCTCTTCTTTCTTCCTTCATAGAAAAGGAATCCGTTTTCATCTTCTTTGAAATAGTCACCTGTTCTGACATATTTCTTTCCGTCTATTTCTGTGAGAACCATATCTGTGGCCTCTGCGTCATTGAGATAGCCTACCATTGCCTGATCGGAAGCAATATAAAGTTCTCCTATTTCGCCCTGATTTACAGGTTTTTCGTTCTCATCCACTATCATGTATTCAATTGAAAACAGCGGTTTACCGATTGAACCATACGGAGCATTCCCTTTAGAGAGGAAGCATATCGAAGACTCGGTAAGACCGTATCCAGGATAAAGTTTTGCCTGAAGGTTTCCCTTTTCCATCATTTCCTTGAATTTTATCTGGGTCTTTGGTGAAAGGGCATCTCCGCCTACGAACACATCCTGAAGTGACTTAGTCATCTGCGATGTGAATCCAGTAAAATTCAGGAGTTTGTCTACCATTCTAGGCACTGCAAGCATACAAGTGCAATTGTATTTTTCTATAAGTTCTGTTGTACGGACTGCATCAAATTTCGGCTGAAGAACAATCGGCATTGATGCACAAAGCGGTGCATGCATTCCAGCTCCGAGTCCCAGTGTATGGAACATAGGCAGTGCCGAAAGCATACAGGTTTTTTCGGAAAATCTGTCATCAAGATAGAAAAGAAGGTTGTATGCCATAGCATTGCAGGATTTTGACGAAAGCACTACCGTCTTCGGAACGCCCATCGTTCCTCCGGACTGGAGATAAAACATAGGATCACTTCCGTCTCCTGTATATGGCTCGAATTCTTTGCCTCTCGGAAGACCTAAATATGCATAAACTGTGTACGGGCAGTATACGATTTTTTTCTTGCCGCAGCATTTCCTGAACTTTTTGTAATTAATGGCAGAAAGAAGAACTGCCTTAGGATTCTGTTCTTTTATAATTCTTGAAAAATCCTCTTTGCCGACAGCCGGATGTACCATTGAGGCAACCGCACCGATTCTGGAAAGAGCATAAACTGCAACTACACACTGAGGAATATTTGGAAGAGCAATGACAACAACATCACCCTTTCTCACACCGATTTTGTAAAAAGACTTAGCGATTTTTTCTGTTTCCGAGAAAAATTCGGGAAAATCCATCTGAAAATTACCAAATGCAAGAGCCATTGTACTGCCCTTATCATGATAATTTTTCATAAAATTATAAAGCGAAGTGTTTATAGTAATCATAAAGAAGATTATACTATGTATAACACGAATAGGCAACCGAATTATTCCTAATGGCCCTTGACTATATTCCCGTGCTATTTTACAATTCATTTATTATGACAAAACCATCCATCGGAACAGTTGAATATGAGATTGAAAAAGCGAAAGAAACAGGTCAGAAAAGAAGGCTTTTACTGCATGCCTGCTGTGGCCCGTGTTCCACTTCCGTGCTCGATTATCTTCACGATTATTTCGATATAACAGTATATTTTTACAATCCGAATATTTTACCAAAAGAGGAGTTTATCCGTAGATTAGAGGCACTTAAAACCGTTATTTTGCATTTTAGTGATGTAAAACTTATCGTGCCTGAATATAATCAGGAAGAGTATCTGCCGTATGTGAAAGGCATGGAAAATCTGCCTGAAGGACAGTCCAGATGCAGCATATGTTTTGACATACGTTTAGGGGGTACGGCAGCTTATTTTAAGGCCCACGAAAATGAGTTTGATTTCTTTGCCACAACGCTCACTGTCTCCCCTCACAAAAACCATATCCTGATTAATGAGACAGGCAACAGAATAGCCGGAAAACTCGGGATAAAATACCTCGATTCCAATTTCAAAAAGAAAGACGGATATCTTAAATCGTGCCAGCTTTCAAAGGAATGGGGCATCTACCGTCAGGACTACTGCGGATGCAGGTTTGACTAGCGCATATATATGTGCGCACAACATATTGTGTATATTTGTTCTCTTTACCACAATATGATACTTTAATAATTAACTTTTTTCTCGAAATTGACTATCTTCGGGTAATTCCTTACAATCTTAATAATTTATTATTAATTGCGAGGAGACTAAAAATGAGTGTTGCAGGCTGGATCGGAATAATTTTCGCAACAATAGTCGCAGTGGCATTAATCATAGTATTTCCGCTTGCAAGAATTTTCCTTAAATCGCGTTACAAAATCACATCTTCCTCAGACAGAGGCATCAAAAAGTTCAAAGATGCCAGCGGTATCGGGATTTTATTTGTACCTGCCCTTAAAATCAGAAAATACATCAACCAGTACATTCTTTACGAAAAGGGAACACAGTCATACTTTTATGCAAAAATACGTGATGACATCCAGTACATTGATTTTGATATAGTGGCATTCGATGATGAAAACAAAATCATCAAGGTCCTTGCAGTAAAGGAACTCATTGAAAAGAAAGGAACCACATCAATCATTGCACTCCCTGAAGGAACCTCATACGTATCCCTTATTCTCAACCAGGTTAATAACGACAAAATTGAAAAAGACGAGCACTCAAGCATTGAGCTTAAGAGACTGATTCCGTTCTGCGTAATCAGTGCCATTTTAATCACTGCCGAGTGTTTTATTATTAAATACTGCCTTTCCCAGATGGTCGGCGGACTTTATGCGGAACTGTTCAATTCATCATTAGGCAGCATTTTTATTACCATAGGTATAGGTCTCGGACTGAGTGCGATAGCAACCGCAGCCCTCATTGTGGGACTCAAACTGAAGGAGAAAAAAGGTTAAACCATGGACTATCAGATAATTTCGAAAGGTTTTTACTCATATCCGCAGTCAAATGAACAGGTAACTTTAAAACAGTTCATTTTTGCATATAAGAATGATAAAAAATGTTTACTCCTCCGTTTTGACAACAATGAAGAGACTACTATCAGCGGAATCCAGTTCCTCGTCCTTGAAATGGATAAGAGAGGAAACAAAATCGGTGAACAGCTTGTAAAATCACACGATATACACTGCGCCGGCGGTGAAAGTTTCAGCGTTAGTGAGGACATTTTCATTCATGATGACTGTACCGATTTCAAGGTACAGATAGTTGCAGCCGACTTTGGTGATTACAAATATTCCTACAAAAAGAACAATACGGCAGTATCTTATGACCCGCCGAAACAGATTGAACTTGATGATTCTATTAAAAAGACAATGGGACTTCAGAAAAAGTCCGTTGCTCCTAAAAACTATAAACTCGGCGGCCTTTTACTCATCGTTACAGTTGTTGTAATTCTTGCTGCATTCGGATTCACCTGGCTCCAGCTCGGTGCTTTCGTTGAATCTGCCGCAGTATTCACTCTTGATAACATTGAATATGAATTCTCGGACACGGCTGATGACATGTCTGAAATAGTTGTAACGAACTATAAAGGACATGAGACAAATATCATCATTCCTGATGTAATCCAGGGAATGAAAGTCGTAGCCATAAAAGAAGAAGCTCTCTCAAACAAAACCATCACTTCGGTGGTTATTGAGGGAAATCCGGCAATCGGCGACAGGGCTTTTGCAAACTGTACAGACCTTAAGTCAGTATCTCTCGGGAGCACAACCACCATCGGTATGCAGGCATTCTATAACTGCCCTGCACTTGAAAGCATTTCTTCAGAATCCATGCTCACTGTAGGCAGCAGAGCATTTGAAGACTGCACTGCTTTATCAAGTATTTCATTCTCAGGGACAGCCGATCTCACTCTCGGGGAAAAGGTTTTCCTGAACTGTCAGAAATTAAAATCAGTCAGAATAGATCAGCCTGTAACAGTTGCAAACGGCATTAATTTCCTCTTTGCAAACGACTTCTCACTTGAAGAGATTTATCTCCCTACACTCGGATTCACCGGAACAGATGACACCCTTCATAAAATGTTCGGTAAAGAATTTGCCGATACAAAAACATATTCACTCAAAAAGCTGACTCTCGGCTATGTTTCGGCAATCGGTGATAATTTCTCAAAGAATATGACAGCTCTTGAATCATTAACGATTCTTGACCTTTCAAACACATATGTCGGAGAAAGTGCTTTCGAAAACTGCTATAAACTTGCATCAATCGAAACACCATCCAAGTTCACAGAACTCGGTGACAGTGCATTCAAAAATTCCGGAATTACAAAATTCGATCTTTCCGGAATCACCGCACTCGGAACCAGCGTTTTCGAAGGATGCTCAGCTCTTGACACAGATATATCAAAACTCACAACGGATATCCCGGACAACACATTCTTCGGATGCTCTTCACTTAAAAATGTCACATTCTCAGACAAAGTAAGAAATATAGGCGAGAGCGCATTTGAAAACTGTGATGGTATCTTAAATGCAACCGTTCCTGAAACAGTTCAGTCCATCGGACTCAGTGCATTCAGAGGCTGCACATCAATGAAATCAATTTCTGTCCCTTTCATGGGAAAATCAAGAACTGCTTCAGCACAGTTCAGACATTTTGCTTACATTTTCGGTAACGGAAATGCAGCATATTCCGAAAGTCAGGTTCAAGTTCCTGCCTCACTTAAAACGGTCAAGTTAACCGGAAACGATATAACAGAACTTGTCGATAATGCTTTCTATCACTGCAAGAATGTAGAGACAATCGAAATCCCAGATACTGTTGTTTCCATCGGAACATTTGCGTTCCACAACTGTGCATCACTTAAACAGTTAACTCTTCCAAAGAGCTCTCTCAGGACAATCGGAAACAATGCATTTGCATCATGTACATCATTAACTTCGGTATATATTCCTGTAACCGTAACCGAAATAGGAACAAACATTCTCGGAGGAGACACAAACTTAAGAGAAGTAACCATCCCGTACTTAGGTGCATCAAAAACAGATACCGCACATACATTCGCATATTTATTCGGAACAAGAAAGGATACAGAAATCCCGGCATCCGTTGTTTCTGTTGTTCTCCTTGATGCAGTTACTGTTCCGGACAGCGCATTCAAAAATGCATCTTCAATTCAGACAATAACACTTTCCCAGGGCGTCGATTCCATTGGGGCAAGCGCCTTTGAGGGATGTGCCAAGCTTGTAAGCATTAATCTCACAGCAAATCTTACTGAAATCCAGGAAAAAGCTTTCTACAGATCCGGTATTGAAACCATCGTAATCCCGGACAATATCAAAGCAATCGGAAAACAGGCTTTTGCAGAGAGCGGTCTTACCTCAGTAGAATTCAAAGGTTCTCTTGATTTAATTGATGAAAAAGCATTCCAGAACACACAGCTTGTTTCACTTGAGCTTCCTGTATGCAGCGATGTAAAACCTTATGCATTTGCAAACAACTCAAAACTCACCACATTAACACAGAAAGACGGTGCCACATTAATCAGTGAAAACGAATTCAACAGCTGTGCTGCCCTTACCGAAGCAACTATTGCCGAAACAGTCACAACCATCGGTCAGAATTCATTCCTCGGATGCGGTTCCCTTGTTAAGTTATCACTTCCTTATGTCGGAAACAGAAACGGGGATGAGTACGGATATCTTGCATATATCTTCGGTTCAGGCATTGCGGTAAACGGAAATAAATATGTACCGGAAACACTCAGGGAAGTTGCTCTTACAAAAGCGACACTTATTCCTCAGAATGCATTCTACGGACTCACATCATTAAAGAGAGTCTCTCTCAATGATGATATCAAGACAATCGAGTCCAACGCATTTGACGGATGTACATCCCTTAACTACATAAATATCCCGTCGGGACTTATTGACGATATAGAATCAAACGCTTTCAACAACTGCTATAAACTTGTTGAAATCATTAACCCTTCACCGTTCACAGCTGTAGCCCCTAACCCGCTCGCAGTCTATGATTCAGAAACAGCATATATAGCTGATTCCGAAAAATTCACTGATGAAAACGGATTTGAATTCTATAAAGCAGACGTTACACACGGCGGTGACTGGTATCTTGTTGACTACGATCATTCAAAGACTGAACTCACACTTCCTCAGACACCATCCGGTGAAAATGCAAGAGGAATTGTAAGAACAGCATCAAAATACAATATCATCGGGCACTTTGCTGAGGCCAACACTGCCATCACAAAGATCGGCATTGCAGCATGTATCAGCAGTATCGGTGACTATGCATTCTCAGAAAACGCATCTCTTGAAAGCATTTTATTCCCGGAAGACACATGTTATCTCAGGGAAATCGGCAGTTATGCATTCAACAGCTGTGCAAAATTAAAAGATGCAAAAATTCCTGACGGAACAGAAACAATCAGTGACTTTGCATTTGCATATGACTCATCACTTTCTGCAGTATATCTCCCGTTCTCACTCAGTGAGGCAAATATCGGTGAATCCGCATTCATCGGATGCCCGGTTCTTTATGATGTATACAATCTGACATCATTTGACATTGAACAGGGAAGCGATAATCACGGATATGTTGCAAAGAATGCACTTCTTATACACAATAACAAAACAAAGAAGAGCCTTTACGATTCTGTATACGGCGATTTCGTCTTCAAGACAAACGGAATAGACTGGTTCTTATATGCACTTAATAGCATGATGCCTGAAAATCTCGTCCTCGGTGAATTCGAATCCGCAGAAGGAGATGCATATGACGGTCTCCCTTTCCAGTACAAAGTTCTCGGCGGAATCTTCAATGCAAACCCGGCAATCAAATCAGTATCAGTATCAGGAGCTGTAACAGTACTCCCTGAAAACTGTTTCGCAGGCTGCACTTCACTCACGACTGCAGATTTAAGCGGTGCTTCATCATTAAAAGTTCTTGCAGATTCCATGTTCAGCGGATGTCTGAATTTAAGTGCTGTAACTCTTCCTTCTGCTTCCGTTAATCTCACATCATTCGGAGAAGAAGTATTTAAGAACTGCTCTTCACTTCTTGCACTCACAATACCTTCAACAGTAACCGAAATCGGAGAAAGTGCATTCGAAAACTGTTACAGACTCGAAGATATAAATATTCCTGAAAACCTTGAGTCAATTAGCAGAAAAACATATTACAACTGCTACAGACTTTATAATATCACTCTGCCGTCCTCACTTCTTTCAATCGGTGAGCAGGCATTCTATAACTGTTACGGACTCTCTGTACTCACACTTCCTGAAAACCTTGAGTCAATCTCTACGGAAGCATTCACGGGATGCAAGCATTTATACGGCATCATCAACCTTTCCGGTTTAACTGTGGTTACCGGCACAACAAGCAACGGCCAGGTATCACTCTATGCAAAGGAAGTTGTCCAGAGTGCAGGCGCTCTCAGCGTAAACACACTCAGAGACGGAGAATTCTACTACGTATCGTATTCACTCTATAATGCAGATAAATGGTATCTATACAGTATCTCAGGAGAAACAGAAAACGGTCTTCTTGAACTTGCCGATTCATTTGAATTCGAAGGAAGCGAGATTAATTCCTACACAGTTGCCGAATTATCAATGACAAATCCTGATTCACATATTGACAAGATTATCGCCCCTTCATCAATTGCATTATTCTCCAACTTATGGTTCCAGAATCCGAACAATTTCACCGGTACTGTTTATTACAAAGGAACAGCTACAACATGGCCAAGCATCAGATCAAACAGAAGCTTCGGTGATATCACTGTTCTTTATTATGCTGCATGTGTACATGAGAATACTCAGTGGACACTCACAGCTGCAGGCGAAATCTCAACAGAAATCAACCACTTCGTTCCAGACAGAGTTGAATCAGACAACTGCGATATCGAAGTATACACAATCTTCAAATGCCCGGCCTGTGGAGATGAATATTCAACAACTGCTCCGGGAAGCCATGACCTTGACGAAAACAATGAATGTAAGGTCTGCCACTGGACATTAATCAATTCAGCCAATGCAAAGACACGAGAAGAAATTACCCTTACAGATATATTCCAGGGAGTTTCATATGTAGCATACGAGGATAATGCAGTAGTGCTTAAATCAAAGTGCAGCCAGAAACAGTACTATACAGCAATAGAAATAAAAGCACCGGAAGGTAAGAGTGTCGAGGCAGACTTCAGTTACTTTGTAGATTTCAAGAGTTCATCCTCAGAACTCCAGGTATTCATAAATGATGCACTCAGCCAGGACGGAATCAAAGTCACAGCTGACCCAGTTCACTACTCAATAACACTGAACTCCGGCAATTCACTCAAGTTCAGGATTAACAACACAAGTTTATCAGCAAACAGTACAGCAAACGACAAGGTATATCTGTACGGATTAAAAATCAAAACTAAGGACATAGATTAATCTAGTTTAGGAGCATAAACCATGATTAAACATTCGCAAATTATCGATCAATTATCAGTTCAGCAGAAGATTGCACTCTTAACGGATGTGACCAATCTCTCCAATCCGGAACTGAACGCAATGGGAGTCCCGCAGGTTACAATGGACACTCTCGAAAACCTCAGCACACAGGCAGTAAAAGCTTACCCGCCTGCCGCCGCCCTTGCAAATTCATGGGATACCACCCTTATGGAAGCAAGTGCTCTCGATATCGCTAACACAGCAAGAGCAACCGGCGTAAACCTTATTGAGGTCCCGACAGCAAAACCTAGATGCAACATGTACATGCCTGGTCTTTGTGAAGATCCGTATCTTTCAGGTATCTTCACCGGCGCTTTCATCAGCGGTGTTCACAAGGCAGGTTCTGCATCCATCGTTCCTGATTTCTCAGTCGCGGATACAGATATAGAATATTTCGATTCGACTCCTTCTAAGAGAATTGTCTACCATTTCTTCATCAGTCCTTATATGCAGGCAATGAAGAAGTGCAAAGCCGAAGCAGTCGTAACTTCAACAAAAATGCTGAAAGACTATGGGGATATAAACCGCTCATTTATAGACCAGGTCGCCAAATCTCAGCTCGGAACAACAGTATTTGCGGATGCCTATTCTTTTGATGAAACTTTAAGAGAGCTTGTAAAGGGTAATCTGTGTCTTAAAGGCGCAGCATCTTCCCTCGCCTCTGCAGTTGCGAACTATCAGTCACTTCAGAAATCCATTCTCGAGGGTTCAGGTTCAATTGAAGACCTTAACATGACCATTGAGGAAGGAAGCGCAGTATCTCCTGAAATGCTCGATGCAGCACTTGACAAACTCTTTGATTTCGCCGATGCATGCAACAGACAGGCATCAAGCAGCGCCACATCATGCGCTCAGGCAGCATCACTCGAATCAGTAGTTCTTTTAAAGAATAAATTCGGTATTCTCCCTGTAAAAGAGAAAAAGAAAATAGCAATTATCGGTGACGTGGACGGACTTTCCGGTTCACCTAACTATATCGGCGGTCTCACAGCATATGCAAAGACTCTTGATTTTGAATTTATAGGCCATGCTCCTGGATACAATGTTGAGGAAAATATCTCTGAAGAACTTCTTTCCCAGGCTGAATCTCTTGCAGGTCAGGCAGATATGATATGGCTGTTCCTCGGAACAAACAAAGAATATGAGGCAAATATCCATAATTCAATGGACCTTGCACTCCCTGCAAACCAGCAGGCACTTATAGACAGATTAAGCCAGTTCGGAGACAAGACAGTTGCCATCGTTTCATCAGGATATCCTGTTGATATGGGATGGGACAGAGATTATCAGAGTGTCATCTGGGCACCTATTGAAGGAACATATTCAGCGTATGCCCTCATCAATGTAATCTTTGGCAAATTCAACCCGGTCGGAAGAATGAGCATCTCCCTTTACGAAGATACAAACGACTGGTTCCAGCAGATAAAGAACAACCGTGACAGCGGAAGAAACAAAGTAGGACAGTTTATTGGTTATTATAACTATGACTCATCCAATATTTCAGTCCGTTATCCGTTCGGTTTCGGTCTTTCATATACGACATTCACATATTCAAAATTCTCGGTAAAAGGCACTGATGTAACCTTCACAATCACAAATACCGGCAGTATGGCAGGTAAAGAAACTGCCCAAATTTACGTAGGTAACGAAGGTTCTGCAGTAATGACGCCTAACAAGGAACTCAAGGCATTTGTCCAGGTTAAACTTAATCCGGGCGAATCACAGGAAGTAACAGTACCTATCGAAAACCTTGAATTCTATGACCCTGATACCGATTCAATGATTCTCCAGTCCGGAATCTATGACCTCTATATCGGACCATCCGTATCAAATATCAAGATAATGGATGAGATGACCGTTGCAGGCAAGGATCTCGCTAAAACAGGAGAAAAGAAGAAAGATTATCTGCAGTCAGAATCAAATATCATTGATGATGATTTCAGATTACGTGCAACTTCCACCCCTGCAAAACTCAAGAAATGGACAGGTCTTTTGGCAGGTGGAATTGCTGCAACATTAATAGGTATTGCGTGCGCGATAGTATCAGTATTAATGCTCAAGAATGACGGCATTCTTATCCAGGCTGCCGTAGCTGCTATATGCGGACTCGTCGGAGTAAGCGGAATCGGTCTTATCGTATGGGCAGCCATAAGACTTAAAGACCTCTCAAAGAAGAAACAGATTGAAAAGACCGCTCCTGACAGATTCAAACATGCAGAAAGAGTATCTTCATCCCAGCTTGATGACATCTTCGAAAAAGAATTTGAGAACTTCAAATTCGATGATGAGGAAGAAACAGCAAATAAAGAAGACGAAGGACAGGCATTCGTTGATAAGAACATTACTTTCTCAAAGATATGCAAACAGTTCCTGGTATTCTCAAACGAAAGAGGCCTCGGAATCAACTACAGCCAGGCAAGATTACTTCTTTCATCAATGGCAACATCAAGACTTATGCTCATCCGTGCCCCTAAACAGATTTTCGATCTCACAGTGGCAATCATGAACGCATATTTCTTCTCACAGAATACACTCCAGGATCTTACAGGAGCAGAATCACCGCTTGATCTCTTCTACAAAAAGAACGGTTCAAGACTTGAGGAAACACCATTCGCTAAGGCAGCAGCAAAAGGGACATTCACTGCTCCCCAGATTTCCTTTGTCGGACTTCAGAATGTTAAACTCTCCTCTATTGACTTATTCTTCTCACCTGTTATCAAGTACATCTCAAATCCTAATAAGGTCAACATGATTGAACTTAAGAGCGGTATCAACAGAGCTATCGAAGTACCGTCCAATTTATGGATCTGCATGAACGTATGCGGAGATGAAAACCTTGATGCACTTCCAAAGCACATTGCTGACCTTGCATGCTTTATCAATCTTGAGGCCGGCGAGTGCACAAAGAAAGACAAAAAGACACCTATCACAAAGGTTGATTATGATCAGTTCCAGTATATGACACAGGTTGCAAAACGTGAGTTTGAACTTGAAGAAGACACATGGAAGAAGATCGACAGACTTGAGGACCTTGTAGCAAAATACAGTCCTTACCATATGAGTAACAAACTGTGTATGAGAACAGAGCAGTTCGCAGCAACAATGCTTGCATGTAACTCCGATGCTTCGGAAGCTCTCGACTTTACACTGGCATATAAGTTCCTTCCGGTTATTGTTTCAGTACTCAGAAACGCTGAAAACTATGACGCGGAGAAATTTACAGAAACATTCGGGGCTATCTTCGGGGATGACAGCATTTCACAGTGCCAGAAAGTAATTGCACTTTCTTCCCTCCAGGTAAGCCAGCAGTGAGGACAGTATGAACATATTAATCAGCGCATCAGAAGCAATGCAGTCATTCTTTAATGTGGTTTTCAACAAAACTGCTCTCATTATTTATGTCGTAATCCTGGCATTAATTCTTATTGCTCTCGTTTTTGCGGCATTCAGAAAGGATGACTCCAAGTTCCTGGCAAACATCACATCGTCATCAGCACTCCCTATCGTTGCAAATGGTACGGTTACTGAAGGTGTATCTATCAAGAAAGAAAAGAAAGAACAGGGAGACACCCCTCGTTTCTGCATGCTTTCCCAGATAGACCAGAACGCAGTCTCATACCAGAGAGAAAACTACGATAAGTCTATATCTCTTAAAAAATTCTGCGATTCATTCCATATGTATGCAGCAAATAAGCTTCACTTATACTATGAAATTGATGACATAAGAAGATTCATTGCAGGTCTTTCGGTTTCACATATCATGATTCTTCAGGGTATGTCCGGTACAGGTAAAACCTCCCTTGCCCATGCATTCGGAGACTTCCTTGAAAACCAGTCCACTGTTATCCCTGTTCAGCCTATGTGGAAAGAAAGAACAGACCTTATCGGTTACTACAATGAATTCACACAGAGATTCAATGAAACAAAACTCTTAGAGAAGATGTACGAAGCAAACTACTCTAAAGACATTTACGTAACAGTTCTTGATGAAATGAACATTGCCCGTGTCGAGTACTATTTTGCTGAGTTCTTATCTCTCCTTGAACTCCCTAACCCGGATGAAAGATTCTTAGACGTAGTTTCTGATAAATGGGACACAGACCCGACAGAACTTGTTAACGGAAGAATAAAACTCCCTGTAAACATGTGGTTTATAGGAACAGCAAACAACGACGACTCTACATTTGCTATCTCAGATAAGGTTTATGACCGTGCTATGGTACTTAACCTTGATACAAAAGCAGAACCGTTCATCGCACCGAAGACAAAGAACGTGCACATTTCAGCAGAGCAGTTCGATCAGCTGACAAGAGAAGCACTTGAAGAATATGAGATTACCTCAAGAAATATGAGAAGACTTGAGAAATTAGATGCATATTTAATTGAAAACTTCCATATGACATTCGGTAACCGAATCATGAAGCAGATAAAGACATACATACCAGTATATGTAGCATGTGGCGGAAACGAACTTGAGGCACTTGATGACATTTTATCAAAGAAAGTCATAAGAAAACTTGAAGCACAGAACCCTGTTTACTTAAGAAACAGTGCCGATAAACTCTGTGCATACTTAGACGAATTATTCGGCGTAGACAGAATGCCGATATGCAAGACACATATTAGAACACTCGCAAGGAACGCATAAAAATGAACATATACGATCTATATTACCGAGCGCTGGTTGATTACCGCAAAATAACGAAAGAATCTCAGGAAGCTACGACCTACAGGTCAATAGCTGCTTCCGTAGGTACGGAAAATGACCGTATCGAGATTATCCGTTCAGTTTGCAAGATCGATGAGGAGTGGGTAAATCAGATCGAATCAGGCCTTGTATATATTGAAAAAGCAATAGCCGAACAGCGTCAGTTCATTCAGAGCAACGGAGAAGTCATGCCGATTGAAAAAATCAAGCATGTATCAAAAGAATCCGTTGAGCACCTTGCAAAACACACTAACCTTGTAGACAGAATCCCGGAAGAAGGCGAACCGCTTATTCCGTCATCTCTCTATTCCGTTGAAAGATTCAGTGATTTTGCAGTATATGAGAACAGATTCTTATATCTTGTACTCACATACTTAAGATCATTCATTCAGGACAGATATGAGAAGATTCTTGAAAGAACCAACACATACCGCGGAAAACTTAAAATGAAGAAGACAATTTCATTCCACGGCGAAACTCTCGAATACTCCTGTGATCTTAATGAGACAAGATTAAATGACCAGTACCTTTCAACACATAACAAATCAAAGGAAATCATCGACAGAATCAACAACTGTCTTATCGGCGTAGAGGCACTCCTTTCCACCCCGCTCATGGAAGAAGTTGCAAAAGTACCGATGATTAAACCGCCTATCACAAGAACAAACGTTCTTAAGATGAACCATAATTTCAAGAACGCCCTTGCCCTATACTCCTTTATCACGGATTACCAGGGAGACGGATACACAATAACCGAGGAAACAAAGGTATTAACACCGTTCGGAGATGACATCGGAGATGAATTCTCTGAAGTAATATTCCTTTCAGCCTTCCTTACATACGAACACGGCCTTGATATAAAGAAACTCTACAAATCCGCTTATGAGAAGGAAGAATTAAGAAGAAAGGAAGAAGAAGACTTAAAACTTCAGGAAAAAATCAGAACCGTACGCCGACATGTAAAGGAAAATGGTGGTGATCCTGATGAATATATGGCACTTCTTGAGGGAAGAAACAAATCCCTTGAAAATGACCATGCTAACCTTGCTGCATCCTTAAAGACCATTGAGAAGATGGCTTCCGAAGCAGAAGATTTATCAGAACAGATTGAATCACTTGAAGCAGAACTCGATGAATCACAGCAGGAACTTGCAAAAGCTACCTATACAAATGCAAAACAGCTCTCTGATTTCAAACTCAAACTTGCCGCTATGGAAGAAGAATGTGACGAGAGAATTGAGGAAATGGAAGAATCAAGAGATGAAGATATAGCTGCTGCAGTCAATACGGAAAAACTGAGACTTAAGGCAGATATGGAGCACAAAGACCAGGTCATTGAAATGATGTACCAGGACAAACAGGATTCCGACAGAGCCCATGCCCAGAAATTACAGGCAGCAAATATGCTGTTTGCGGCAAAAGAGCAGGAACTTTCAGAAAAGCAGAAAGAACTCATTGCCCTCCAGACAGAATTTGCTCATCTTAAGGCAAGACTTAATTCATTAAGATCTGCTCAGGGACTTGAAGGCGAAATGGATGACTACACTTCCGAAGAAGGATTTGCACAGCTCGAAAAAGAATACGAATACTTCCAGCAGTTCTTTGAGAAAGAATGGAATAAGACAAAGAAATCCATAAGAAAGAAAGTTTTAAGAAAACCTGCAAAAGAACTTAAGGAAGAAATAAAGAAAGACAAAGAAGCAGAAAAAGCGGCAAAAGGCAAAGAGGCAAAGCCTGAAAAAGCTCCTAAAGAAGCCAAAGCTCCGAAGAAAGCAAAGGTTTCAAAGGATGAAGTTAAGGAAGAAATCCCGAATATGGATGAAATCCCTCAGGCTACAAACGTAAAAGATGAAGTAATGTCACTCGATGACTTTATGGATAGTAATAACTAAATATATAGATATAAAAGAACAATATGGAAAATAAGAAAACAAAGAAAATAATAATGATGGTGGCATTTATCATAGCAATAGCCGTTGTGACAGCATTGCTTGCTTTCTCCATCGCATATTATTTCGAACAGGCAGGCGGCAACCCTCCACTTGTACATTCCGAAACAATGTACGTTCTTATCATATTCCTTCTTTTACTGCCTGTATTCCTGGTAATACTCATCATAGTATCGTTCGTTTCCAAAAAATCGGAGCCTATTGATATTGTTCTCGATGGTCAGAACCCTATCCAGGTTCAGGGCGGAATCAGCGTTGCTGCTCCGTCAGCTGTCAAAGAAAAGAAAGAACAGGGCGACACTCCTCGTTTCTGCATGCTTTCCCAGATAGACCAGAACGCAGTCTCATACCAGAGAGAAAACTACGATAAGTCTATATCTCTTAAAAAATTCTGCGATTCATTCCATATGTATGCAGCAAATAAGCTTCACTTATACTATGAAATTGATGACATAAGAAGATTCATTGCAGGTCTTTCGGTTTCACATATCATGATTCTTCAGGGTATGTCCGGTACAGGTAAAACCTCCCTTGCCCATGCATTCGGAGACTTCCTTGAAAACCAGTCCACTGTTATCCCTGTTCAGCCTATGTGGAAAGAAAGAACAGACCTTATCGGTTACTACAATGAATTCACACAGAGATTCAATGAAACAAAACTCTTAGAGAAGATGTACGAAGCAAACTACTCTAAAGACATTTACGTAACAGTTCTTGATGAAATGAACATTGCCCGTGTCGAGTACTATTTTGCTGAGTTCTTATCTCTCCTTGAACTCCCTAACCCGGATGAAAGATTCTTAGACGTAGTTTCTGATAAATGGGACACAGACCCGACAGAACTTGTTAACGGAAGAATAAAACTCCCTGTAAACATGTGGTTTATAGGAACAGCAAACAACGACGACTCTACATTTGCTATCTCAGATAAGGTTTATGACCGTGCTATGGTACTTAACCTTGATACAAAAGCAGAACCGTTCATCGCACCGAAGACAAAGAACGTGCACATTTCAGCAGAGCAGTTCGATCAGCTGACAAGAGAAGCACTTGAAGAATATGAGATTACCTCAAGAAATATGAGAAGACTTGAGAAATTAGATGCATATTTAATTGAAAACTTCCATATGACATTCGGTAACCGAATCATGAAGCAGATAAAGACATACATACCAGTATATGTAGCATGTGGCGGAAACGAACTTGAGGCACTTGATGACATTTTATCAAAGAAAGTCATAAGAAAACTTGAAGCACAGAACCCTGTTTACTTAAGAAACAGTGCCGATAAACTCTGTGCATACTTAGACGAATTATTCGGCGTAGACAGAATGCCGATATGCAAGACACACATCAGAACTCTTGCTAGAAATGCATAAACCGGGAAGATTATGAAGAACAAACTAGTTTACATCATAGGTGCAGTAGTAATCGGAATTGCAAGTACTCTTGCAATCATTTTCGGTTTGGTCGGAGGCAATGTAATTGATGTCGAAAAATCATCAGTTGTCTTCGAATCCGCATCATTGACAGCAGTTTATGACGGGCAGGAACATACCTGCAGTGATTATTCGATAATAGAAGGAAGTCTTAAAGCAGGCCATACACCGAAAGTAGTTGTATATGGTTCACAGACCGAGGTTGGATCTTCCCTTAACTATATGTCTGTAACAATTGTTGATGCCAACGGCACCGATGTATCCGATTATTATGAAATTGACATAAAACTCGGAACACTTACCGTTAATAAGGCCCCACTGACAATTACTTCCGTTTCCAAGGCAAAACCTTATGACGGAAAACTGCTTGAAAGCCATGAATATGCCATAAGTGAGAACAGTAAACTTGCACCTGGTCACAGAATCAGTGCTGACTTCACACAGTCGGTAACCTATGTCGGAACCGTTGCAAACACATTCTCAGTCACTGTTTTTGATTCACAGTCAAGAGACGTTACGGCCAACTATGATATCACAAAAGAATTCGGTTCACTTGTTGTGACACCGCGTTCCATTACCGTTAAATCCCCTTCTGCCTCAAAGATTTATGACGGGGAACCGCTTGAAGATACTTCTTTTGAAACGGATGAAGATTCACTTGTCGAAGGAGACTACATAATTGTTGATAATGATTCATCTATCACAAACGTAGGCACCATTGTTAATGACTTCTCTGTAAAGATTGTAAATAAAGACGGTAATGATGTTTCATTTAACTATATTATTTCATGCCAGAAAGGAACCCTTCAGGTGGGAATCAGAAGAATTGCCATCGAAACCGGTTCAGATACCAAAGAATACACCGGCACTCCTATTAAGTGCGAGAGTTATGAAATTGTTCAGGGCGAAATAGCTCCTGGCGATGTATTTGATATTGTCTACACAGGTTCACGTACTGATGTCGGAGAAACACCTAATAAAGTAACATGGACATTCAAAGATTCTGACGGCAACGATATAACAGATAACTATATTGTTGATACACAGTTCGGAACAATCAAGGTTATACCTCGTGATTTATTTGTTGAAAGTGCAACAAAATCCAAAGTTTATGACGGAACTCCGCTTGCAAGCACGGATGCCGATCTTACAATAACCGACGGAACATTATGCGACGGACACACAATTTACTACAGAGCAGTGACAACAGTTACAGATGTATGTGAAAACATTGAGAACAAGATAAGTCCTCTCGTATTTGATGCAAACAACACAAATGTAACTTCAAACTACAATATTATCGTAACAACCGGCACATTCACTATTTTAAAGAGAGACATTACCCTCACCTCTGAGGATAAACTCAAAGTATATAACGGTGAAAAGATAGACTGCGGTGATATTACCGCTGTAGGCGATGCCGCTGACGGGGATATACTGACCTACTCTCTTGATACGGAAATGACAGAACCGGGTTCAGTAACTAACGCCATCACATATTCCGTGACAAAAGCTGACGGAACAGATAATTCTTTAAACTACAATTTCATTCTTAACGAGGGAACATTAACCATCGCAAAGAGAGCACTTAATATTAAGTCATTATCAGCAACAAAGACATATGACGGAACTCCGCTTGAAAAACAGGATTATGAACTTATTGAATCCACTGTGGCGGACGGACATACTCTCACGGTAACATTCCTTAATTCATTAACCGATGCAGGAACAATCGATAACGAGTTCTCAATTCTCGTAAAAGATGCCGATGAAAACGACGTCACATCAAACTATGAACTTATTCCTGAATACGGAACACTTACTGTTGAAAAGCAGACTCTCACTATCACAACGCTTTCCGCATCAAAGACATATGACGGAACTCCGCTTACAAGTGAGGGATACACAATTACCGACGGTGTCATCGCTGACGGCGAGGAACTGGTTGTTTCCGGTTCATATGCATCCATTTTAGATGCCGGTGAAAAAGACAACAGTTTCTCATATATGATAAGAAACATTGTTGCAAACAGCCCGAAGACTTCTAACTATGATATAACTGAAGACTTCGGCACATTAACTGTGTCGCCGCTTGCGATAACCATTCAGCTTGATTCTGCATCAAAGCAGTATGACGGAACTCCGTTAAGACTCACATCAGAAGATTATACAATCACAGAAGGAGAACTTATTTCCGGTCACACGCTCACATTCATTCTTGCCGAATCCGCTTCAATAAATGAAGTAGGCACTGCAGTCAACGGAATGAAGAGTGGTTCACTTAAGATTCTTGCAGTATCAAAGGATGTAACTGCAAACTATGACATAACAGTTATTGACGGAACTCTTGAAATAGTCGAGCGCGATATCACGGTAAGATCAAAAGACAGAACAGAAGAATATGCAGGTCATCCGCTTACATATAAGGAATTTGATATCACATACGGTTCACCTGCCCCTACTGATTATATTGTGGCAACAATTGACGGTAACCTTGATTATATCGGAAATGCAACAAACACATTTGCACGTATTAAGATCTTCAGAAGAAACAGTTCAACAGACGGTCTTATCAAGATTACAACCGGCAACACAATAACTATAGGAGATGATACCTTCAACTCACTCTCAACAATAAGCCTCCTCGGGTTCAATCAGGACTTTGACAAAGTTTACGTGAAGGCAACAAATGACGGAGAGACTTTCGTATGCTTTATGGCAGATGCATCACTCTTTGACACAATAGACGGATATGATCCTGAAACCGATGAGGATGTAACTGATTCATATGACATCTTAATAAACGAAGGTCAGTTAATCCTTGTCTACTCAAAGGAAAGAACAGGCCTTTCAACTGAAGAAGAGTATGCCTCTGAATACAGTGTGCTCAGCATCAAGGCAGATAAAACCGGCCCTGTATATTTAAGAAGTTTCTCTTATACAGGATATGACGGGGACGGATGGACAAAAGGCACCGAATATACGGAACTTTTAGACGGTACTTATTCATATAACTATCTCACATCCGCAGTAATTGATGGAAACGGAGGAATTACACCTTCTTCTGCAACAATCAAACTGATAAATTCCCCTTATGTTCTTCCGTACTATATGGCAATGGACGGAAACGGCGTTCAGACAAGTGACATTCTCTATACTGGAAGCCCTGAAGGCGGTGAATACACAGTAAATTATTACTCACTAACTTATGATGATATCAGTGCAATGAGTCAGCCTCTGGATTACACATATGCCTCCGAAGAAGTTGATTACTATGCATTTGTAAGCAATGCAGGAAGATATCTCCAGATTCCTTCAGACACAAAGACTTTCCTTGATGAAATCATTGCAGAAAACAGTCTTGTATCCGTTGAGGATATCGTAAATTATGTAAGAAATGCAGCTGATTACAATATCTCATACGACAGAGCGCTGGATTCCGAACAGGATAAAGTAATAGCATTCCTCAGAGATTATAAACAGGGTATCTGCTCTCATTTTGCTGAAGCATGCACAATGATGCTCAGAGCAAAAGGTATCCCTGCAAGATACGTTTCAGGATACTATGCATATGCAAAAGAAAACGAATGGGTAACCATCACAAATATGAAACGCCATGCATGGACGGAAGTTTATGTAAACGGAATCGGCTGGGTACAGATTGATGCAACCGCAGGAAACACGGTCGTAAACGAAACACCTCTGACCGAAGCAGAAAAAAGCGCAACATACTATGTCAAACCGGTGAACATTTCCTATAAGGCCGCAGATATCGAAGACGGAGAAACATATACCCTTTATGCACCGACAGGTCTTGAAGGTCTTGAGAAGCTCGAAGCAAAAGGATATACATACAAAAAAGTAAAAACCGTCGGAACACTCCTCGGATTCGGTACGGATACAAGTGCCATCGATTCATTTGTTCTTCTCGACCCGAATGGCAACGACGTGACAAAAGACTTTAAGTTCACATACTATGGCGGAAAGATGCAGACATATCTGCAGGATATTGCCGTTCAGACAGAAGGTATGGTTGTGACATATGACGGTACTGAGCACTCATCATCCTCAATAAAAATTAACGGCGTTGCCGTAACTTCACTTGAACAGGCTGCAACACTTGCCGGTCTTGCCGACGGACATTCATTTGAATATCTTAATGCAACAGCATCAAGAAAAGAAGTAGGCGAAGCAGATAACGTAGCTTCTTATAAGATTGTGGATGAAGGCGGAAATGATGTCACAAAGTACTACAGAATCACAGGAAACTGTGGAATTATCAAGGTCACACCTAGAGACATAACAATTACAGCAGACAGTGCATCGGGCACATACAACAAAGCAGACCCTGTTGCACTCACATGCACCACATACACTATCACCGGAGATCTTGCATCCGGAGATATTATCACAGTAACAGTAAGCGGCTCACAGCTTAAACCTGGTTCATCCCCGAACACTATTGACAGCGTAATCATCAAGAATGCTGGTGGCGAGGATGTGACATCATGCTACAACATAACAACTGTTGACGGAACACTTACAGTAACTGTCGCAAAATAATACAGGAGGCGGACAGTAATGTTGTATCAAGAATACCAACAGAAAATGGAAAAACTTGCTAAAGTTAGAAAGTTCTTTTTCCGTTACAGATTCATATTTATTCTTGCTGTAGCTGCTGTTCTTGCCCTTACCGCTACCCTTATGGGAATCACGGGAACAGTAACAGATGCTGACTGCCCTGATTCCTTTATTTACGGAAATGAAATCACATATACTGCAGGAGCAATCATGCAGGATGTGTATTATGAATACAGTACAGACGGCATAACCTGGACCACCGATGTCCCTACTGAAATAGGTGATTATCAGGTACGAGCCGTATCCAAGGGAATTTTCGGCACAAAACGTACCGGTTCTCCGCATGCATTCTCCATTCTGCCGCAGCAGACAAATGTTTATATAGCCGAAAACAAAATTACTTACGGAGATCTTCCTACTGTCAGGGCAGATTTAAGTTACGAGGATACAATAACCTGCTCAGAGTTTATTTTTGAGGATCCTTCAAAATCAACCACCAAAGTAACCCCTAAAGAATCAGCAATCAAGATATTAAACAAGGACGGAGAAGATGTAACTTCTTCGTATAACCTTAATATTATTTCTTCGGACCTCACTCTTGAAAAGAGATTCCTGACCATCAAAGTTTCTTCGGAAACAGCTACTTACTCAGCCTCACCGCTTACTGTCAGAATCCCTGACGGATATGAGATAACAGAAGGTTCACTTTCATCTGTTTTCGGAGATACGTTAATCTGCACTCTCCCTCTCCCGTCCATAACAAATGTAGGTTCGGTATCAAATGAACTTGAATTCCATATCATAAACAGTAACGGCGTTGACGTAACTGACCGCTACAACCTTATTCAGAATTTCGGCAAACTCACGGTTGAACAGAAACTCATCTATGTAACCACCCCGTCAAATTCATCATATTATGACGGAACAGTTCATGAATATACAGATTTCATGCAGGATGGCCTTGTGGACGGGCACCAGCTTGTTGTTGAGAGTTCAACCAAAGTTCAGGATGTAAATGGCGAGGGAGTCGAAAATGCACTCGTTCTTTCTGTCAAGGACGGAAACGGTGAAGATATCTCGGCAAACTACAGCATTGTATATACATTCGGAACTCTTACGGTTACACCGCGTCCGGTAACAATCAAAAGCGCTACGGAGTCATGGATTTATGACGGACAGCTTCACTCTGCTGAAAACACTGAAGTCATTTCAGAACTCAAGCTTGCAGGAGAAGATACGGTAAAAGTTGTTTCCTGTGAAAAAATCACAGACTGCTCAACAGCAGTAAACAGAATCGTATGTAATATCCTCAGCAAAGATAAAACAAACAACACATTCAACTATAAGATTTCATATGAATATGGCAACATTTCTATCGAAAAGAGGGTTATAACCATCAAATCGAACAGCAAAACCTTCGAATATGACGGAACAGAACATTTCGAGAACTCATTTGTCACCGTAGGTGACCTTGGAATTGCCAACGGACAGAAAGCCGTATTCACATCAGATACAAAGATTAAAGAAGTAGGAAATCTCGTAAATCTCTTTGAGATTAAAGTTGAAGACGGTGAAAAAGATGTAACCTCAAATTACACCATTAACTATCAGTACGGAGCAGTTAAAGTAGAACCGAGAGTTCTCACTGTCACCACCCCTACTGCTTCAAAAACATATGACGGCACTCCGCTTTCTGATGACAGAATCAGTGCAGACCGCCTTGCCCCTAACCAGACAATAAAAGTACTCAGTACCACATCAATCACAGATGTATTCTTTGATACTGACGGTAATGAGGACAGCATAGACAATCTCATTGTTTACAGAATTGAGGACGCAGAAGGCAAAGATGTAATAGAACAGTATGATATCACCTATGAAACAGGTACCCTCACTCTTTTAAGACGTCCTTTGTCAGTCACAACAGAAAGCAAGACTTTTGAATACACGGGCGAAGAACTTTCATGGACCGGTTTCTCAGTTACAGGAGGCACTTCACTTGCAAGCGGTGAAACAGCCGAAGTCGTTGCATCTTCTGTAAGCACTATAAAGAATGTATCAGAGTCCGGAAAGGATAACCAGTTTGAGATATCCGTAAAGAAAGACAGCACTGATACCACTGCAAACTACCTTATTTCGTACACTTACGGAAAACTTTCAGTCACACAGAAATCATTAACTGTTGTTTCGGATGACGATTCAAAAGAATACGACGGAACTGCACTTACCTGCAGTACATTCACATCAGAAGGACTAATAAGCGAACATTCACTTAACGTGGTCATTACAGGTTCACAGACAGATGCAGGAACTTCCTCTAACACAATAGAGTCTGTAACCGTATCTGACGGAGATGAGGATGTAACAGACAACTATGATATTGAGACCACTGAAGGTGCACTCGAGGTCACAAAACGTGCAATAACAGTAACAACGGCAAGTGATACATGGACCTATGATGATGAAGATCACCAGGCAACCACGTTTGAGATCACATCCGATACAAAGACAGTTTCAGGCGAAACTGCTGAACTTCTTAATGCTGAAACAACCGTTCACTATATAACAGACGGCACTGACAATATCCTCACCGTTTCCGTTTCAGACGGTGCAAACGACAAGACTTCGAACTACGATATCACATACGTATACGGAACACTTACTGTTCTTCCTAAAGAAGTATCAGTCACTACATATGATGCTTCATTCCAATACGATAAAGAAAAACACTCAAATCACGAAGAAGGCACAGGCTATTCACTTGACGGCATTATTTCGGGACATACTGCCGATGCAGATACATTCACCGAAGTAATTTATGCAGTTTCAGACGGTACACCGAATGAGATAACATTCAATGTAAAAGATGCATCCGGAAATGATGTCACTGAAAACTATTCATTCGTTTATGTCTCAACGGGCACAATCACAATCACGGCCCGTCAGCTCAGCATATCAACCCCGGATAAGGAATTCACTTATAACGGAGAGGAGCAGTATTTCACTGAGGGCTTCACTTATGACGGTCTTATTTCAGGAGATGAAATCAGCATTATTTCATCAACCGGCGTAAAGGATGTAATAACCGATGTGGATAATGAATTCACCGTACGTATCGGTGATGAGGAAAATGATGCCACACTCAGCTATGACATAGTATGGACATACGGAACACTGAGTGTAACTGCCCGTGAAATAACATTTACAGGAAATTCAATCTCTAAGATATATGACGGCACACCGCTTACCGCCGCCGATACTGATTTCACTACGGATAATCTGGTGGAAGGTCATACGGCAGAAGCAACAGTATCCGGTTCATTAACAGACAAAGGAACAGATTCACTTGTTGTTTCTGATGCTGTTATTTATGATGCTGACGGAAACGATGTGACCTCAAACTACGATATATCCTATACAGACGGAACAATAACTGTCACATCACGTGAAATTGAAATCACCACACTCGGTGAGGACTTCACCTACGATGCTGAAGAACATACATTTACCGATTTTGAAATCACTTCCGAGCAGGGACTTGCTTCCGGCCATTCAGTTGTTGTATCGGCATCCACAGTTTATAAGAACGTAGTATATGATGCCGAAAACGTAACATATACTGAAAACGAATTCACTGCTGTTTCAGTTACTGACGGAGTAAATGATGTAACCGCGAACTACACTATCACCTACGTACTGGCAAAGATCAAGGTTCTTCCAAAAGAAGCAACTCTCACAGCCGATGATAATGAAAAGACATATGACGGAACTGCTCTTAATGCACCTTCGACATTCACTGTTTCAGGTCTTATCTCAGGCCACTCAGCCACTGCCGTTGCATCAGGTTCAATAACAGACGCCGGAACAGGCGCTTCCACTCTTGGCAATGTGGTAATCAAAGACTCATCTGAAAACAATGTGACCTCAAACTACGATATCACATGTGTGGACGGTGTTCTTACAGTAACAAAGAAAGACCTCACCATCACAACCGTTCCTACAGATAAGATTTATGACGGCACGCCTCTAAGCGGCACATTCACAACAGACGGTCTTGTGGAAACCGTAGATGAAATACTTCCTTCACTTATCACCCTCACCTCAGGTTCTGATGCAGGCATCCAGGAATTCAGAGTGGCATTTGATACCGAAGGAAAGGCAAAACTTAAAATAACAAAGAAAGCAACCGGTTATGATTCAACTGGAAACTATAATATTACATTTATAAACGGCAACGGAACAATTTCAAAGCGTCCTATCACAATCAAGTCACAGTCCGACAGCAAACCTTATGATGGCACACCTCTTTATAACGACTCTGTATCATATGAGGATGCAAATGCTCTTCTAGAAGGACATGAAATCTCAGTAACAGAATACACATCCGTTACAGAAATAGGTTCTGAAGAAAATGCCCTTACCATTGTAATTCTTGATAAGGCAACCGAAAATGACGTAACGGCAAACTACGATATAACCGAAGATTTCGGAATTCTTACAATTCTCGGAAGAGAAATCGAAATCACTGTTTCCGATTTATCTCTTGAATACAATGCGGAAACCCAGGGACAGACAGACACAACAGCATTCACGATTACAGACGGTGAGCTTGCGGAAGGTCATATAATCATTACAGACAGCCTCGTATTCACCGGCGGAAGAAAGGATATCGGTACATACAGTAGTGAAATCGGTATCGATCTGTCATCAATTCTTGTCCAGGATGAAGAAGGTAATGACTATACAAACGGTTATACATTCACCATAATCCCTGGCACACTTGAAATAACAAAGAGAACACTTGAAATAGTAACCGAGTCACAGGAATTTGTTTACGACGGAGAAGAACACTCTTATAAAGAATACGGTGCCGGTTACCACTTCAGCACAGGATCACTGCTTGAAGGTCATTCTCTTACCTGCACTTCATTCACTACAGTCACAGATGTAGCTGCAGAAGGAACAGATAACGTTCTTGCATTCTCATTAGATCCTTCATACGCAGATCTTTACAATTTCTCCGTATCCGATGAATACGGAACACTTACAGTTACACCAAGACCTGTAACAATAACCACAGGTTCACTCACATCAAAGTACAATAAGGAATACCAGTACAGCAGCACATTCACCGTTTCAGAGACAACACCTCTTGTCACGGGACATGCCGCTTCTGTTTCCGAATACACAAAGGTAACAGATGTAACGCTTGGTGCGGACGGCAGCGAGACTTCAGTAAAGAACCTTCTTACCGTTATCATAAAAGACTCATCCGAAAGTGATGTGACAGCAAACTACTCAATTGAATATATTACCGGTGAACTTCTCATTTTAAGAAGAACATACACAATCACTACCCTTTCTGCTGAAAAAGTATATGACGGAGAATATCTTGAAGGTCTCTACACAGCAGCATTCGATGAGGGATTTGTACCTGATAATACTGAGATAACCACAACAAAAGAAAAGAATGCCGGCATTTACACAAACGATATCACTTCAATCTCATTCTATAGAATAGTTGAGGATTCAGTACATGAGGATGTCTCTTCAAACTACAATGTCATAATAGAAGAGAAAGGCACCCTCACAATTTCAGCACGCCCGATAAGCTTTGTCATCGGCAGCACTACATGGAATTATGACGGAACAGAGCATTCACTTCCTGATTTCGAGGAAGTATTAAATGACGGCGTTTCACAGTTAGTTCCGGGACATACGGCATCCGCAAAAGATTACGTAAAGATTAAGAACGTATCAAGGGTATTAAACAGCGTAACCATCGAAATTAAGGACAGCGATGATGAGGACGTCACGGACAACTACATTATTTCCGTAAACGAAGATGCTTACCTTGAAATTACCAAGATTTCGCTTTCGGTAAGACTTAAGAATGCAGCTTATGAATATTCCGGAGAATACTACGGAAAAGAGGACTTCATTGTCTCAACAGACGGCCTCGCAGTTTCGGATTATATTCTCTATGACACGCCTCAGCTCGGAACAATACCTGGCGAATACACAATATTCTTCACTTCACTTTCAGTAATGAATGTTTCAGGAGAAGATGCAACTTCCAACTACGATATAACGGAAGAGGAAGGAACGCTCACTATCCTTAAACGTAAGATTACGGTAGAGAGTGAGGAATGGCACGATATTTATGAAGCAGGAAAGACATATAACCATAATGTCGTAAAGATTACAAGCGGTTCACTCGTAAGCGGCCATATCCTTGTAACAGAAACCGTTACACTCGCTGCAAAATACACAGAAGGCACACCAAATGAAATAACCCTCTGTGAAATAGTGCTTAAGAGCAATCCTGAAGAAAAACTTACTGAATTCTACGAAATCACAAAAGTAGAAAACCTCTTCTATATAGGAAATCCGTTCATCTCCTTCACCACACTTTCAAAGACAGTATTTCTTGATGAACTTGAGGACGGACAGGCACTTGTATTCAATGATGAGACAGCATATAAAATTGATGACCACCTGCTTTCCGAGGATCACCATATCGTATTCAGTATAACCGGCTCACAGACAGGTATCGGTTCTTCAAAGAACACATTCACATACAGCATCCTTGACGGAGATGATCAGGATGTATCCGCCTTATACGAAATTAAGACAACAGAGGGTACGCTCACCATTAAGAAAAGAACCCTTGAAATAATAACCGGTTCAGGAACATGGATTTATGACGGAAATCCACACTCAAGCGATATCATCTCCCTCAACACAGATGAACTTAAGGAAGGATACAGATTCTGTCACGAAGATCCGTATGTAACAATCACCGAACCTGGCACAGTATACAACACAGTAGCATACTGGCTTGAAGACAGTACCGGTGCAAGAGTTTCTGATGCGGAATTCTCAAAATACTATTCAGTAAATGAAAAATTCGGTGAACTCACTGTTTCGGGATTAATCGTAATCATCCAGTCGGCATCAGATTCCAAAGACTTTGATGAAACACCTCTTACTAACCCAAGAGTGGACATTCTGTTTGCACAGTTAAGAGACGGGGACGTCATTGATGATACTATCCTTACTGCAGCTACAGGTTCAAATACAGGAACCGCAACAGAAACAACAACCAAAGACAATACAGTAGACATGACAAAGTTCAAGGTCACGGACGGAGACGGAAATGATGTGACAGCACTGTACTCACCAAATGTCATTTTCGGAAAACTCACAGTATATGCCACTGATGAGGAAGAAAAGGATGAACAGGATGAGGATCAGCCGATGCTTACCGTTCTCACCACTGCACCTTCCGTGATTTACCTTAAGATAAACGCATACGGTTCATATGCAAAGACCGGCTTCATTCCGTTTAATATGGTATCCTCTTCATCAAATCATATTACTGTTAACGGAAAACAGGTAAGCGCTGATTATATTGCATCACTTATCCTTGAAAAATACGGCAAGGATTTAAATACAGCAACCATCACATCTTATCTTGACTTCGGATATCCGCTTCCTTACTATATGGACCCTGAATCAGGAACATACCAGGTTCAGACAAGCGATGCCGCATACACGGGCAATTCATCAGCTGCATACACAGTAGGTTATTACACAATGACCATGAGTGATTTACAGAATCTGCTCGGAAGCAGCATATCTTTAGGCAGTGAATACGAAAGCGAATTAAATGCTTATAACAGTTATGTACACAGTACATACCTCGGAATAGATACCGACACGAAGCAGTTTATGGATGGCATTATCAAAGATAATGACCTTAATAACCCTGCTCTCTCACTCTATCAGAAGATAGCCGGTGTGGCATCATATATCCAGGCAAGCGCTGACTACTCACTCACATATGACATGGCTCTTGACAGCGCCGAAAACGTAGCCATTGCATTCCTCTCACAGTATAAGAGCGGTATCTGTAAGCACTTTGCCACAGCAGCTACAATGCTCTACCGTGCCCTCGGAATTCCGGCAAGATTTGTTGAAGGATTTGTGACAGAAATCACTGAAGCAAATACTCCTGTGGATATCACGTTCGAAAGTGCACACGCATGGGTCGAGGTATATATTGATAACTACGGATGGTTCCAGGTAGAGGTAACCGGTGGTGAGCGTGGTCATATGCATGAACACGGAGAAGAATCACCTGTCATCCCGCCTATCCCGGACAGCCTCACAATCACAGTAAAACCTAAGGATGTCACAGCACAGTACGATGGTGTTTCACATACAGCATCTGTTGTTGAAGTCATCGGTCTTAAGGAACTCGGCGGAATTGAGGCATTAAGAGCACTCGGATATGATTTCACAGCTATGTTCAGAGGCGAAGGCACCGTACCTGGCATCTACGAAAGCGAAATCATCCCTGATACATTCCATATCACAAAGAGAGATCCTGAAAATCCGGGCGCAGCACCTGTTGATATTACTTCGGCATGCTCTGTAACATACGAAAAAGGTACTATCGAAATCACAAAGAGAGATGTGACAATCGTCTCTTCACCTGGATACTGGCCATATGACGGCGAGATTCACACAAAGAACAGTTATACATTAAAGGACGGTTCTTCATTTGTAGGCGGAGACAAGGAATTCGTAGAATGTATTTCTTCAATTAAAGAACTCGGCGAAGTCGATAATGATTTCATCGTATCAGTTTCCGACAAAGACGGAAATGATGCTTCATCATACTACAATATAATTAAAGAATTCGGAAAACTTCAGATTGTACGCATTTCCGTAATATTAAGAACCGGCTCTGCAAGCAAGATCTACGATGGCGAGCCTCTTACAAAAGATACCTATTCCATCGAAGGCAACGTACTTGATTCTCATCAGTTCCTTGTAACAGTAACCGGAACCATTACGGATATCGGAAAGACATTAAACACTGCCGAATACACTATCACGGATAAAGAAAGCGGTGAAGATGTTTCAAGATACTATGCAGTAAACGAAGAATTCGGTGAACTTACTGTCGCAGCAAAGATTATCACAGTAAAATCTTCCGAAAAGGCTAAATTCTACGACGGTACACCGCTTGCAGGTGATCCGGATGGTTATGAATATTCAGAACTACCAGCAGGATACACAATAAAGGTAACTATCACGGGTAAGACAAAAGACGGTAACGCACAGACTGCACCTAACACGTTCACGGTTCAGCTCTTTGATGCAAATTCTGTTGAGGATACAAGCTTTGAAATTGATTATCATTACGGTGATCTTATCATCATGCCGAAGAATGTAACACTCACAACAGCATCCAAGACAGGATATTATGACGGCAAGACAGCCCTTACCTGCCCTGAATATGTTTACACAGACGGAGACGGACTCATAAGCGGTCACTCAATTTATACTGCAACAAACTGGACCTCCATTACCGAGATTCCTGCCGGCGCAGAACTTAAGACCGATATCAAGACCGGCGAGAAATACTACGAAGTAACTAACACCGCTGATTTCATCGTTATGGACGGTGAAAACCACGATATGACAGCAAACTACAATTTCCAGAATACAAACTACGGAAAATTAAAGCTTTACAAGAAGTTCATATCTGTCACATCAGGCAGTGATGAAAAAGAATACGACGGTACTCCTCTCATTCTTGACTCAGAAGATGACACCTCATTCTTCATTGATGATACAAATCTCTTTGAAGGACACAGAGTCGTATGTGAAAGAACGGGAGAAATCACAGAACCTGGCAGAGTCCCGAACGCATACACAGTAACAGTACTTGATGAAGACGGTAATGATGTTACATATGTTTATACAGTTAATGAGGATTTCGGCACTCTTACAGTTACAAAACGCAATATCATCCTTCTTACATTCAGCGCCGAAAAGAAATATGACGGTACTCCTCTTACATGCGATGAATGGGAAATTCTCTCAGGCAGCGTCCTTACGGAAATAGGACATATCCTCAGAGTCAATGTTTATGGTTCGGCAACAGAAAAGTCAGGAAAGAACTCGGCAGCAGCTGATGTATACATGATGGACGAAGAAAATGAAATTGATTTAAGCGACCTTTATAATATCGTTATTTATGAAGGAGATCTTACAATTATTCTGAGAGAAATAACCATCACATCCCCTGGACTCACCAAAGTCTATGACGGTACTCCTCTTACTAACGGAGACAAGAACACAATCCAGATTAAGGGCGCCGCAAGTCTTGAACCGGGTCACACACTTGAATATGATTTCGATGAATCATCCACAATCAAACAGGCCGGTTCTGTTATAAACAAAGTAACATACAGAGTTATTGACGGTGATAATAACGATGTGACATATCTCTATAAGATTACTGAAAACTTTGCATCACTTGTAGTAACACAGAGAGAAATCACAATCCGCACAGGTTCAAAGAAATCAACTGACCCTGTCACACCTCTCTACTGCGATGAATACGAGATTACAGGCGGAGAGTTCTTTGACACATACACAATCGAAGTAACAGGTTCACAGACAGGTTACGGCCAGCATACAAACACATATGAGGTAACATGCGAGAATAAAGACTCATACTTATTCAAGAGTGAACTCGGATATCTCTCAGTATACAAACCTGACGATGAACTCTATGCAAGCATTTACTCAACAACTGGCGGTGACATATTCTTAAAGGAAACTTCATTCGGTGAATACACAGGAACCGGATTTGCAGCAGCTCAGGATTACAGCGGTCTTCTTGACAGCAAGTATTCAATGATTTACCTGCCGTCAGTAACAATAGGCGGAATCAAGGACGTCCAGAGCTCCAGAATTCTTGCATACAAGAACTTTGCAATGCCTTACTACCCTGTTATGGAAGATACATGCGTCCAGACAAGCGACACTAGAGTATCAGGTTCTATCTCCGGAGAATATGATATTAACTTCTATTCACTCTCCGAAAGTGAACTTAACCTTCTCATCTTCTCACTCGGCAGTTACTATGAGGCTGCTTCGGCATACAGAACATATGTATATGACACTTATCTCGCTGTTCCGGATACAACAAAGAACTATCTTGAAAGTGCACTTGCACTCAGTTCGATAAACAAGAACAGCGCATCATTCATTTCCGATGTCGTGAAACTTGTTAAGAATGCCGGTGAATTTGATCCTGACTATAACAAGCAGATTGATTCTGCATCAAATATGGTAGCAACATTTGTAAGTTACAAGAAAGGCGTAAGCAGACACTTTGCTTCCCTTGCAACTCTTGTATTCAGAATGTTTGGAGTTCCGGCAAGATACACAGAAGGCGCATACGGAACACTTACAAAGAATGCATGGACAGATATTTACGGAAAGACATCATTTGTTGAGATTTTCGTAGACGGTCTTGGCTGGGTACCTCTCAATGTCACACCGGAAGCCGGTGAAGTTCCAGATATTCCGGAAGAACCTGAGGAAAAGACACCTATTACCATAAGACCGGTATCACTTGAAAAAGCATATGACGGAATCACATTGACCGCAGCAAACGAACTCGTTCTTGAAGGAGACATTCTCAATCTCCAGCTTCTCGGATACACATGGGAAGTAACTGTTGAGGGTTCACAGTTCGAAAAAGGTGAAAGCGATGCAGTAATCAAGTCATTCAAGTTATATGATATTGGACATAACGATGTAACAGACAAGTTCGATATTACATTCGAGAAAGGAACCTTAAGAGTAACTAACGTTCAGATACTTATTTATCTGTACGATATAACAGAAGCATATGACGGAACCGCACATATCTTCCCTGCAGGAGAAGATGTATTCTGGGATTATGAGGTTCTCTCCGAAGCACTCTCGGGCAAAGAATATACAATCACATTCGATAAATCAAAACTTGTCCTGACAAATGCAGGCTGCATAGATCCTGATGTATTAAGAGAAGCAGCAACAATAATGGACGGTGATGAAGATGTTACTGATTCGTTCTACCTTGTCTTTGATGGAGACGGATTCACAATCAGCAGAAGAAAAATAAGCATCACTTCAGGATCTTCAACGAAGTCGGCTGCCGACACATCCATCCTGATTAATGACACTTATTCCGTAGGAATGTCCGGGCTTGCAGCAGGAGATTCTGCTGAAGTTACAATTTCAGGCGTCCAGAACGGCAAAGGAACGTCGCCGAACACAATCTCGGGTGTTCTTATTAAAAACGCTTCAGGTGATGATGTAACGGCATCATACGACATCACACTCATTGCCGGCACACTTACCCTCAGCTGATAATCAAACCGGAAAAATAGATAATCGCTTGACATATGTCAGGTGATTATTTTTTTTCGAAAAGAAAACCGGCCCTTTCAGACCGGCAGTCATTGTTGATTTTACTTAGTTTCTGTTTTCAATCATGGACTTGACTTTCATAAGTCTGATTGTTGCTCCTCTTTCGTTTTCATCAAGTTTCATTGTAATATATTTGATTGTTTCTTCGAGCTGAGGAATCATAACATATTCAAGAGCATTTACCCTTCTTCTGTTCTTTTCGATTTCATCGGCAAGCATATTGCATGTCTTTTCGATTTCAGCAAGTTTTAAAAGTTTAGGAAGAAGATTCGTTAAAGATGCAATGGATGAATCAAGTTCGCTCGTTACAGAAGCAAAAGAATAAGGATAGAGTTCCTTTTTCTCACTCTCAATAATCTCAAATTCCGGGACATCCACACTCATTACATTCTTTGATGATGTCTTGAGTTCCACCTTTGTTCCAGGCATAGCAATAGCTTCCTCGATAATTGCATCAGAAGATACGGCACGTGCAAGCATAAAAGATTTTGTGGAGTCAGCCAGTTCCTGTTCCACCTCATCCCTTAACTTTTTGTTCTCCTTTATGTAAATCATAAACTGTCTGATCATTTCATCAGATTTGTCTTTGAGCAGTTTATGTCCACGGTTTGCGGTTTTAAGACGTGTCTTAAGACGTCTCAATTCCATTCGTGTAGGATTTACGTTTAACTTTGCCATATTCTTACTTCTTTAAGTATTTATCAATATATTCGTCTTTGATACGTTTGAGTTCTGTTCTAGGAAGAAGTGCCAGAAGGTCCCAACCGAGATTTAATGTTTCCTCAATTGTTCTGTTGGTATTAAATCCCTGGGATACATATCTCTTTTCGAATTCTTCTGCAAATGCTGCATACTTTTTATCTGTTTCGGTCAGTGCTGCATCACCGAGAATTGAAGAAAGTTCCTTTGCTTCCTTGCCCTGTGCATAAGCACTGAAAATCTGGTTCATTGTGTTGGCATGGTCTTCTCTTGTTTTGCCCTTACCTATACCCTTATCTTTAAGACGGGAAAGTGACGGGAGAACATCGATAGGAGGAACAATACCTTTCTTGTAAAGTTCACGGGATATAATGATCTGTCCTTCGGTAATGTAACCTGTAAGGTCCGGAATCGGGTGAGTCTTATCATCTTCAGGCATCGTGAGGATAGGAATCTGTGTGATGGATCCTTCCCTGCCTTTGATTCTTCCTGCTCTTTCGTAAATTGTAGCAAGGTCTGTATATAAGTAACCAGGATATCCACGTCTTCCAGGGACTTCCTTTCTTGCTGCTGAAACCTCACGGAGAGCTTCACAGTAATTGGTGATATCTGTTGTGATAACAAGAACATGCATTCCTTTTTCAAATGCAAGGTATTCTGCTGCGGTTAATGCCATACGAGGAGTTGAAATACGTTCAATAGCCGGGTCGTTTGCGAGGTTCATGAACATAACTGTTCTCTCAATAGCACCTGTTTTTCTGAAATCCGAAATAAAGAAGTCTGCTTCTTCGAATGTAATACCTACAGCGGCAAATACGACTGCGAATTTAGCATCGGAATTCAGAACCTTTGCCTGTCTTGCAATCTGAGCAGCAAGTTCTGCGTGCGGCATACCTGACATAGAGAATACCGGGAGTTTCTGTCCTCTGACAAGTGTATTAAGTCCATCTATTGCGGAAATACCTGTCTGAATAAATTCGTTAGGATAGTCACGTGATACAGGGTTAATAGGCTGTCCGTTAATATCCATTTTCTTATCAGGAATAATCGGGGCTCCGCCATCTCTTGGTCTGCCCATACCATCGAAAACTCTTCCGAGCATTTCTTCGGATACAGGAAGTTCAATACTGTGACCTAAGAATCTTGCTTTTGAGGAAGCCATCTTGATTCCCTGAGAAGGCTCGAACAGCTGAACAAGTGCTTTGTCTCTGTTTATTTCAAGAACCTTACCTGCTCTTATTTCGCCGTCTTCCTGTCTGATTTCAACGAGTTCATTGTATTTGACTCCTTCAACGCCCTCTACGAGCATTAACGGTCCGACAATTTCTCTTATAGTATTATATTCTTTTAACATTAGATGCCTCCTTCGTCAGAAAGTGAAAGCATTTGCTCTTTAATCTGTGCTAAAATTGTATCGAATTTATCAATCTCTTCTTCAGGAATATACTTTGCTCTTCCTATCTGTTCCCTTACCGGAAGTTCAACAATATCCTCGATATCAACATTCTTATCAAGGGCTTCATTTGCCAGTTTGTGGAACTCAAGTATCAGTTTAAGCATATTCTGCTGTTTTTTAAGAGATGCATATGTATCAACTTCATGGAAAGCATCCTGGTGCAGATAGTCTTCACGGATTGATTTTGCTGTTTCCATTGTGAGTCTGTTAACCGGTGATAATGCATCCATACCGACAAGTCTTACGATTTCATCAAGCTGAGCTTCTTCCTGAAGTATCTTCATGCATTCTGCTCTTAATGAATTCCATTCATCAGAGATATTATCACTGTACCAGTCTGCAAGTCTGTCTGCATAGAGTGAGTATGAAATAAGCCAGTCAATTGCCGGGAAGTGACGTTTATATGCAAGGGATGCTGATAATCCCCAGAATACCTTTACGATACGGAGTGTTCCCTGAGATACAGGTTCTGATAAGTCGCCGCCCGGAGGTGAAACTGCTCCGATAGCTGTGATTGATCCCGTTTTGTCTTCTTTACCGAGGACCTTAACAATACCTGCTCTTTCATAGAATTCAGCAAGACGGGAAGAAAGGTATGCCGGATATCCTTCTTCACCAGGCATTTCCTCAAGACGTCCTGACATTTCTCTTAATGCCTCAGCCCATCTTGATGTGGAGTCTGCCATGATAGCAACGTTATATCCCATATCCCTGAAATACTCAGCAATTGTGATACCTGTATAAATTGAAGCTTCACGGGCTGCAACAGGCATATCTGATGTATTCGCAATAAGAACTGTTCTCTTCATAAGAGGCTGACCGGATTTCGGGTCAATAAGTGTCGGGAATTCATTAAGAACTTCTGTCATTTCATTACCACGTTCTCCGCAGCCGATATATACGATAATATCTGCATCTGCCCATTTTGCAAGCTGGTGCTGAACAACTGTTTTACCGCTTCCGAATGGTCCCGGAACTGCTGCCATACCGCCCTTTGCAATCGGGAATAATGTATCAATGATTCTCTGTCCTGTAACAAGAGGTGTCTTCGGGGCAAGTTTTTCCTTATATGGTCTTCCTTTTCTGACCGGCCATTTCTGGAGCATTGTAACTTCTTTGTCTCCGTCTTTGGTCGTGACAACACATACTGTTTCCTCTACAGTGAAACTTCCTTTCTTTATTTCCTTGATTTTACCGGAAACACCATAAGGAACCATGATTTTATGAGAAATAAGCACGTTTTCCTGAACAGTACCGATAACATCACCAGGGTTTACCTCATCTCCTGCAACCGCACACGGAACAAAGTCCCATTTTTTCTCTCTGTCGATTGAGTTTACATAAACGCCTCTTTCGATTCTGTCTCCTGCAGCTTTCTGAAGTCCGACGAGCGGTCTCTGGATTCCGTCATAAATACTCTCAATAAGTCCCGGTGCAAGTTCCACGCTGAGCGGGCTGCCGGTTGAAAATACATCTTCTCCCGGGCCGAGGCCTGTTGTTTCTTCGTAAACCTGAATAGAAGCCTTATCGCCTCTTAATTCGATAACTTCACCTATTAACTGTTTTTCGGATACATGCACAACGTCGTACATCTTACATTGTGACATTCCTTCAGCAACGATCAATGGGCCGGATACTTTAACGATTTTACCTGTTTCCATTATTTGTCCTCTTTGTTATTAAATAAAATGTCTGCGCCTATAGCCTTTTCAATATTTGCTCTTATATTCTTCATTCCGAAACCTGTAGCTCCTTCACTGGACGGAATTGGAACAATAACCGGGTATGGGCGTGCTGCATATCTTTTTAAAAGTGATTCAATCTGAGCTGCGGCAGTTTCTGTAATGAAAATTACAGAATATGTTCTTGCAAGTGTATGGACAGTATCTCTTATCTGTGTTTCTCCCTCAACAGGAAAAACATCAAGACCGATAGCCTTAAATCCGAGAATTGAATCCTTATCCCCTACTACTGCAATTCCGCCGTCACGCATAGATTTCACGCATCCTTTCTTTGATAAGTTCTGCATCAACTTTGTTTTTGATGCCTGCTACTATAAGTTTTGCAAGTCTTATCTCAGTTCTTCTTGTGATATAGTATGAAACAATCGGAGCAACTGAGAACATATCGTTAAAGTTGTCTTTCCACATCTTTAAAAGGATGTTATCCATACCGACTTCGTACTGAACAAGACTGCCGTTTTCAAGAACTTTGCTGACCAGTCCTTCATAGTCTGTAGACTTTACAATTTCTTTAAGGGCTTCGGATTCACCGTTAAAAATTCCTAAGAATTTATCAAGTGTAATTTCCCCGCCGTCTACAAAAGACTCCTCGAAAAAGCGTTCATCAAGTGAAAACTTCTTTACTCTTATAAAAGATAAGATATTGAGGTAGTCGATTTTATGCACATAATATGATTTAAGTGCCTTATCTTTTCTGACTATTGACAGAATATTTTCATACATCGCCTTATCAATGATAGTGTCGATTGTACGCGGTGTCACAATACCGTCCGCAATCATCTTGTTAATCTTTTCTATGGCATCTGCCATAAATGAATGGACAAGAGATCTGTCCATGGACTGTATTGCTGCCTTTAATGTGTCTACATCATATATTCCCTGCAGCGTTACTGCTGCATCACCCTTATCAGAAAGTGCACGTGATTTTAATAAAACCTTTAAATTAAGGTAATCACACTCAAGAAGGAACGAATCAAGAGCGCCGTCAACATTCATCTCTTTCAAGATGTTTACCGCACTCAGTTCTTCCTGCTCAAATACTGCATCCACTGAATTATCCATCGTGAGACCTGCACCGAATCCGAATTCAAGAAGTGTCTTCTTTGCATCATTTACGGAAGAGCAGTCCAAAAGTCTCTGCACATTCTGTGAAGAGAGAAGTTTTGTCTCAAGCGACTTGATTTTGGCATTTTGGAATAAGAATTTGTCAGACATCAGCCAAAAAGTTCCTTTGCTATCTGCATTTCAATTTCTTCCCTGAGAAGTGATACTTCAACATCAAAAGTAAGGTTTTTGTCTATACCGTTTGATGAAAGAATCATACCACCGTCAAAATCCCCTGTTGTTTTGCTTAAAGTAAGTTTTATGCCTTTCTTTTTTGCAAAATCTTCAACAGCTTTTTCGGTAAGGATCTTTTTCTCACGTTCGGAAACTGTAATAACATCTCCGTCTTCGGCATTTTCAAGCATGCCGAGCAGCAACTTAAGATATGTGTCTTTATCAAGTTCCTTTATCTTATCAAGGACTCTTTCGAACACCTTATCTATTATCTGAGCCTTTGCACTGAGCAGAACTTTTTTTGAATCAAGTTCCGCTACTGTCTGTGCTCTGGAGTCTATGTCCATTACGAGACCGTCTGTTTCTTTCTTTGAATTAGCACGGTAAGCATCACACACTGCGTTTGCATCGGCAATTGTGCTTTCTGCTTTGGCCTTTGCCTCGCCGACCATAGCTGCTGCTTTTAATTCAGCATCAGAGATGATTTTGTTTATAATTGCTTCTTTACTCATTATTTTCTTATTTAAATATTAAAGAATAACAATATCAGGAATCATAACTGCTAAGAATGAAATAAGGAGTGCTAAAACTGCGTATGTTTCAACCATAACTGTTAAGATGATAGCTTTACCGCTTTCTTCTGCTCTCTTTGCAACAAGGCCGATACCTGAAATTGCAACTTTTGACTGCCAGAGTGCTGATAATAAACCGACAATGGCGATTGGGAGACATGCTCCGAGAAGCATAAGACCTGAGTTTGTATCAATGTTATAGATTCCGCCGAATACGTTAACCTTGATGAAAACCAAGAATGCGATAAGAAGTCCGTAAATACCCTGTGTTCCCGGTAATAACTGAAGAATGAGAACCTTGGAGAATTTATCAGGATCCTCTGCTACGACTCCTGCTGCTGCTTTACCTGCGTTACCAACACCGATTGCTGAGCCGATTCCTGCGAGAATGGCTGCAAGTGCTGCACCAAGTATTGCTAATACTGTACCTAATGACATATACTACCTCCTCTTACTTTCGTAAGTAATTTATTATGCTAATTCCGAACCGCTTTCTGCCGGTTCGATATATGTATACTTCACATCGGTTCCGTATGGCTTAAAGACGTGTCCGCCGCCTTCATAGAACTTTCCGTAGAATTCAATATACTGAAGTCTTGCATCATGGACATATGCACCGAGAGCCGAAATACCTATATTGAAGACATGTCCCACAATATAGACCGGAATACAGATTATATATCCTATGAACTGAATGTTTGCCGGGAAGAATCCTGCAACAACCTCACAGATCATATTAACAACCATTGCAACTACGCCGCCTGAGAGTGCGAGACCGAAAAGTCTTGAATATGAAAGAATATCCGATACAAGGTTTACACCGTCGTAAAGTTTGCCGACTCTTCCTAAAACTCCCTTGACTGCAGCTCCGCCCTTCTTTCCCACTGCACCTTTGGCAAGGAGTAGAACCACACCTGCAACAGCAAGGCCGATTCCTGTATATTTGACTGCATCCCCGCCAAGACCGAGGAGCAGAGCGAGTGCTATACATGCAATACCGCCGATTATGGCAAGCCATGAAATCTGATCACCTACTGCATCTGCCCACTTGCCATGCTTAAATGAGTTGATTGCCGAAACAATCATACCGACAAGAATCTGCACCAGACCGAGTCCGAAGCACATAAGCAACATATAAATAGGCTCATCAAGAGGGTTAAACAGAATTGCAAGGGAAATATCCATTGAACTTGTAGGGAAACCGAGATAACTTCCGAAAAGAATACCCCATATCATAGTCGATATACCGCCCATGGCGATTACAAGCATAAGTCTGCCCTTACCCGGTGTAGGTTTTTTAATCTTATAGAGGACAAATCCTCCGACTGCAAGAAGAAAACCGTACACAGCATCTGCCATCATAATTCCGAAGAATATGAAATAGAAGAGCATCATTATTGGGTTAGGGTCAAGGTCAGTACCGTATTTCGGTGCTGAATACATATTTGTTACATCCTGATAAGGATCTGTAAGTTTTGAAGACCTTACATATGTCGGAACGACATCATCCTCTTCAGGATCTCTGAATTCGTAAACTATGGTATCGGAAATATTATCCAGAGTATCTTTAAGTTTTTCTTCGTATTCTTTCGGATACCATGCTGTCAGAACAAAGCTCTTCTTTGTTGTTGCAAAATTGTCAAGGGCTGTATTTCTCTGAATTTCAACAAGATAATAATCATATAATATCTTCATATCATCAAAGAATGTTTCCTTGACAAGGGCTCTGTCCATAAGTTCAGTCATTTCATCATCAATTCCAGAAATTGCTTCCTCTGCTTCGGCAATAGCCTGCTGAGGTGTCTTTTCAAGACTGCTTACTGTTCTTACATAATCAAGGTCCTGAAGTCTTGAAATGAGTTCATCCTGATTTTCCTTAAGAACGACTGCTATGAAAGACTGATATTTCTCAGCACCTAAAAGTTCTATACATGCATTAAGGCTTTCGTCTTCCGCAATTGCCTTTAAAAGCTGTTTCTTTGTTGCAGGAACATAGCCGAGAATTACAGCTGCATTTTCTGTATCTTTATAATAACTGTATGGCCTTACAAGTTCCCTGTAAATATTGTGGGATTCTATCTCCGAAATAAGTTTTGCCTTTTCACTGGATAATGCATTCTGTTTTGAACTTATTTCCTCAAGATCTTTTACATTTGCCATAATTTCAACTTCTCTTGTTGAAATCATTTCAAAGTCAGTAAATCCCATTCTCATAACAGAAGAAAGGGATGCTGTCTTCATAGGAGTGTAAATGTAAGGTTTTTCGGATTTTTCAGTTTTCTTGGCAAGAGATTCTGCTTTCTTTTTCTGTTCTTTGATATATTTGAAAGCAAACTGAATGCGTGAAAGATTTTCTCTGATCGTTTCGATGGATTCCTGATTGTTAAGACGAGAGGTGTTTTCTATCTCTTTGGTTTCAACAATCTCAACGCTCTTTGAACGCTGGAATTCCCTGAATAATTTATGTCTGTCGGAACGGTGCGCAATAAGCACCAGTTTCTTCATCTCAACAATCATAGTATGTTATGCCTTGTACTTGTCTAATATTAATTGAACTATGCTGTCCGCCTGCTGCTCTACTGCAGAGCTTTTATCATCTATTAACTGTTTTGCTGCCTGTTCACCCTTTTTAAGGATGTCGTTTCTCTTTGATGCCGCCTTTGCCTCAGCAGCAGCTGCTGCAGCTTTCTGTGCTTCTTTGCATTCAAGAACAGTGTTCTTCTTGATTGATTCGGCCTCTAATTCTGCCTGAAGGACAATATCCTTACCTTCCTGGTAAGCATCCTTCTGCATCTGATCTGCTTTTTCTTCGGCAGCTCTTATTTCACTAATAATCTCGTCAATCATTTCTATTAATAATTTCCGTTTTCAATGTCTGTAATCATATCAAGTCTTCTCTGATGTCTTCCGCCCTGATATTCTGCAGTGTACCAAGCTTTAACGATTTCCTTTGCTTCCTCTCCGCTGATAACTCTTCCGCCGAGTGCAATGATGTTTGCGTTATTATGCTCTTTTGTAAGCTGAGCCATATATGTGTTTGTAACAACTGCTGCTCTAATGCCTTTTACTTTGTTTGCGGAAATTGAAATACCGATACCTGTTCCGCACATTACAATACCTGCATCTGCCTCTTTATTTTTTACAGCAAGAGCTACTTTAAGTCCGTATGTAGGATAGTCAACAGAATCTGTTGTATATGTGCCGAGATCAATTGCCTCTGCTCCGAGTTCCTTAAGTGCTTCAAGCACGGATTCCTTTAAAACGATACCGCCGTGGTCACAGCCGATTGCTATTTTCATATGTTTCTCCTTTACGCACGTGCATACGCACGAATATATAAACATTATACTACATAGTGTATAAAATTACTATATTAAAAAGAAAAAAGGCGGTGCAGATTTTCATCCGCCCGCCTGCTTCATTTCAGGTCATCTTAAAGTGATGCAAGCATCTTTTTCTTCTTGATGAGTGTTATTGCTACAGCTCCGCCGATGATAAGTACTAATGCTACTGAACCACCTGCGATTCCGCCTACTGCTGCTGGAGATAATCCTTCTTCTGCAAGGGATACAATTACTAATGATCCGAGATAATTGGATGTGTATGTAACTGTGCCGTCTGCGTTAACTGTGTAATCTCCCTGTCTTAATACTGTAAGACCACCGGTTGCATTTGTTGTATAAAGTGCGTAACCCTTGAGTGACTTATCTACTGTATCCGGAAGTGCAACTGTTATGATTGCATCCTGATCATTTAATGTCTGGTTATTGATACCGTATGTGAGTCCCATCTTGACGATAACAGCAAGATGTGCACCGGAACCGATTGCCTTTTCAATTGAAGACATATACTGATTTACACTTGCAAAGTAGAGGTCATCCTCTGACTTGTTGTTTGTTGCGTATACATATCTGCTGTAGAATTCATCTGCGAGGATTGAGTCTCCTGCATTCTTAAGCTGAATTCTTGCAACTTCTTCTTCGTTATTGTTATAAGCAATGATTTCAGAAACTGTAAGGTCTAGGTTGCCTGTGTTGTTGTTGAATGCGATATTGTTACCGTATTCATTTGCCTTTGCCGGATTTAATTCAATAACGAATCCGTATCTTCCGGCCTTTGTGATATCAACAACTTCGCCTCTTCTCATGAATTTGAGTACTGTATCTTCCTTGCTGATTCCGATACCCTTTACATCTTCGATTGAGTAAGCAATTGTATATACCTTTCCTACAATGTATTCCTGAACAAGTTTTGTCTTGTCTACTGAAACGTTAATCATTGCCGGAGATACAACAAACTGTGCTCTCTTTGTATCACTTAAATAGTTATTATTAGTAGATTCAAAGATTACTTCATAAATATATGATCCTGCATTGATGATTGATTCTTTTGTGATATCAATTTCTTTGCCGTCTACATAGTACTTAACTGTGAAGTTATCCTGGCTTACTCCTGCACCGAGTTCTCTTACACCGTATGCATATGTCGGTACTGTATGCTTTGCACCGTCATATTCGAATGTCTGCTTGTTTGCAAAGAGTCCTGCGCTTGCTTTGTTAACCTTAAGAGATACAGGTCCTAAGTTGAGAGTGATTGTGTATGCGCTGCTTGCCTCATTCTGCATGAGGGTTCTTGTTACAATGAGATCACCTTCGTATGCAATCACATTGCCGCTGCCGTCTACCTTGACATTTACTGCCTCACCGTCTCCGATAGTGACTTTATCGTTTGCTCCTAAACCTGCTACAAGTGATGCAGCCTGGTTTGTTGCATTGTATGTTACTTCCTTGGAATCTGCTGTCTTTGTGACATCCTTGATTGTCGGAAGAACAATTGTGAGCTGCGGAACTTCTGATGTGAATGTTGTTCCTGCAAACTGATACATGAATTTATCGTTAGCGCCGTCATAAATGACATCACCGAATACGACATCGTAATTTTCGGAGCTGAAGTCTTTTGCTACGATATATGCTACATAGTAATAACCTTCATCAAGACCCTGGTTGTTTCCTACAGAAACATTGATGAGAGATTTTGCTGTTACAGCAGGTGCTGTTGAAAGCATGCTGATCTGAGATGCAAGAACCTTTCTGAATTCAACTCTCAATGAACCTGTGTATACATCGAGTGAAGTTTCACCTGATACAATACCGTCTTTACCGTTTTCGTTGAGAAGGAGAATCTTTACTGCATCTGCGCTTAAGTCTGTACCGTAATCTCTTACATATGCTTTTGTTGCATCTGCTATGACATAAATCTTACGCGGTGTGACTTCGAGTTTGGATGTTCCGTTTGCCTTATCTGTAAAAACCGGTGTGAATGCAAAGTTGGTTGCGTTTCCGCCCTTAAGGATGAATTTATCTGCAACATAACCGACTTTCTGTTTTGCGCCCTTAACTTCAATTGATACTGTAGGCTCTGTGAATGTTCCTGCAAGTTTATAGAGATTACCGTTGACATCTTTCTCATAGCTGTCATTGTATCTGTTGTTTGCAAGCTGTTCCTTATATGTCTCTTCGAGTGTTGCAATATCAAATCCGCATACTGAGAGGAAATCATTGAAGCTTACGTACCAGCTGCCGCTCTTGATTTCAACAGGCATTAATCCGTCCTCATCGAGTGAGTATGTGATTTCTCCCTTTACTGATGAAATCTGTGTGCCGTAAATCATTGTTGCATCAGCAAGGTGTGCATAGATTGCGCGCTTTGTGATGTTTGCCGGTTTGTTTGTGCTTGTTGATGATGCTGAGATATAGTTGAATGATGCTTCCGGATATCCTTCCTGAGTCTTAAGACCTGTTGCGACGAATGCTACCTGAGTCATTCCTGCCTGAGCTGTCTTGAATTCTGCGGATACAGATTCAACATCGATCTTATCATCAGCAATATCATTTGAGATTGAGTTATCTGAGAAGTTATAGTCAGTTCCTCTTACTCCGTAATATTTTGTTGTTCCGTCATATACCTTTGTGAACTTTTCGGCTAATTCTACTTCAACAGAAGTGATGCTTACCTCTCTTCTTGTGATAATACCTTTGCCCTGGATATAACTTACCGGCTCTGCCATATCTAATGATGCAGCACCTGTATAACCATCTTTCACAAGATATACTGCCTTGCCATCATATGTATATGAACCGACTGCATAATTCATTACTGTTTCTTTCTCAGGATCAGTTAATGCATCCTTTGTCACATATTTCTTAACTGTCGGCATATGGTAATAATATGCTGTTACATTGGCATAATTATCTACGTAATAGTAACCTGGTCCGAATTCACTTGGATTAAGTGATTCTACTTTTGTAAGAACAACTGCTCCGTCAACAATATTTCCTGAATAGTACTTGATAGCAGGA
>JAKSOR010000019.1 GCA_024405515.1 Clostridia bacterium | reverse complement strand
GTAAAACAGAGGATAAGGGCAGATATGTTTGTCCTGAATTTAGAAAATAAAAAAAAGAAAAACCAGATTGAAAAATCTGGTTTTCTTTTGGTGACCCACCGGAGATTCGAACTCCGGACCATCGCATTAAAAGTGCGGTGCTCTACCTGCTGAGCTAGTGAGTCATTTGGCAGGGGTAGCAAGATTTGAACTTACGAATGATGGAATCAAAATCCATTGCCTTACCGCTTGGCGATACCCCTAGACATTTAAGGGGTTACTCGTTGTGGGGTGAGTACTGGGATTCGAACCCAGGACCTCCAGGGCCACAACCTGGCACGCTAGCCAACTGCGCTATACCCACCACAATGGCGAGCCTGAAGAGATTCGAACTCCCGACACACGGCTTAGAAGGCCGTTGCTCTATCCGGCTGAGCTACAGACTCATAATGTGACAATTGTCACAACTTCATCGCTCACAAAGAGTAATTGGAGCGGGTGATGAGAATCGGACTCACGCAACCAGCTTGGAAGGCTGGGGCTCTACCATTGAGCTACACCCGCAAATGTTTTCAAGGTTCCACACAAACGTGCTTGTAAATATTAGCATATGAGAATATAAGTGTCAATTAATATTAGTTAAGATTTACAATTTTTGTGACAATTTTTTCTCCTTCTATTACTGCATAGCAGTATGAAGGAACACCTGTTCCCGGAGATTCAATTGCTCCTGGGTTAATAAGGGTAATTCCGTCTATTACATTTTCTTCTGCAAAATGTGTATGTCCGTAAAACACAAGTGAACATTCTAGTTCCTTTGCTCTGTATAAGAGCGGCAGAAGATCTCTTTTAACGTGGTATTTGTTGCCGTGCGTGATTAGTATTTTTACTTTTTCGACTTCAATAACTTCTTCTTCCGGAAATCCGCAGTAGTCATCACAGTTGCCCTGAACAGCATGAAACTCTTTGTGTAAAATCATATTGCCTAAGGAGTGGATACCGTCGCCAAGAAAAAAACAGTAGCTGCTTTCATCAGCTACATTTATAAGTCTTTCGGGTATTCTGGAGTAGTGGACATCAGAAAATACTGTAATTGTTTTCATTTGTTATTTTCAAGAAGATTCATCAGATTCCTTAGTGCTCTTCCTCTGTGACTTACTGAATTTTTTTCTTCAGCGTTTCCTTCTGCAAAAACTTTATTCAGTTCATGTGAGAAAAACAACGGATCATAACCAAATCCGAAAGATCCTCTTTCTTCGGTTGCTATTTCACCGTCAACTCGTCCTGTTGCTGTTATATAATGACCATCCGGATAATACAGGGTAATAACTGTGCAGAAATGTGCTTTTCTGTCCGTTTTTCCTTCTAAATTTTTTAAAAGAAGTTTTCTGTTGTCCGCATCATTATGTGCTTCTCCTGCGTATCTTGCAGAATATATGCCAGGTGCGCCATCAAGTGCATCTACCATAAGGCCGGTATCGTCTCCGAGGGCAGGGAGCCCAGTCATTTCACATATCGTTTTAGCCTTAATCAGTGAGTTTTCCTCAAGAGTTGTTCCGGTTTCTTCGATATCCGTATCAATGCCGAGTTCTTTTAAAGTGAGCATCTCGTCAAAAAAACTGCCGAGAATAGCTTTCATTTCTGTAACTTTGTGTGAGTTGTTTGTTGCAAGTGCTAATTTCATTATCTACGTGTATATGATTTAACTGCTTTACTTACGTTGAACCAGTGGTCAGCAATACGTTCTGTATCTGAGGTGAGAGATAAAAACTGTGCGCCTACATCTGCTTTGCATGAACCATCTGAAAGTCTGGCGATGTGATTCTCTTCCATATTATCGCAGATATCATCGATTTGCTGCTCAATATTATGTGATTCTTCAAATATCTTCATATCTTTTGATGAATAGGCCAGCATAGATTTTTGATAAAGTTCTCCGACTTTTGCCTGTAGCTGTCTTATTTCTTCAACGGCTGATTCTGAGAACGATTCATTCATTGTCTGAAGTTTCTGTGCGTATTCTGTAATATTAGTTGCATAGTCGCCAATTCGTTCTATATCTGTTACTGAATGATACACAGTTGAGAGGAATGTTGCATCAACTGAAGATAATTCTTTTTTTGAGAGTTCAACTGAATATTTGACTATCTCTTTATTAAGGAAATTGATTTCTTTTTCGTTTGCTTCGAATCTGTCTATTTCATCGAAATTGAGTGTACAGACTATATCAACGGCAAGATTAAAGTTGTGTTGTGCAATTTGAGCCATATTCATAACTTCATTCTTTACCTGAGCAATTGCAATGTGAGGACTCTTAAGTAAGTGCTGATCAAGGTAGTAAAGGTGGAGTACGTTTTCTTCCTGTGATGCTTTTTCTTTGATAACTTTTTCAGAGAGTTTAACAAATAACGGAATGAGCGGCATCATAATCAGAACTGTAAAAACATTGAAGAATGTATGGAACATGGAAAGCCTTAATGCTTTTACATTTTCAGGGAAGATGATTTCAAAGAGAGTGCCTAATGTGAATCTGTGTCCACATGCAGCTATAACTATCTCTACTATTGCCCAGAATATTAAAACTCTAACTATGTTGGTTATAAGGTGGAAGAATGCAACCTGTTTTGCTTTATAATTTGTTCCTAGCGATGCGAGAATAGCAACTATAACAGCACCGATATTGCTTCCTAAAATTAAATATATGCCCTGATCAAGATTGATAAGGCCGGACATATACATTGTGATTGCGATGGATGATGTGACTGATGAACTCTGCATCAAAGCGGTAAGGACAACACCGATTATTAAAAGAACTATTGTGTATCCAGGGAACGTGATGCTTGCAATGAAGTTCTGAATTGATTCAAGTTTTGCAAATGGTTCCATTGAGGATGACATAAGTGAAAGGCCAACGAAGAGTAAACCGAATCCTGCAAGCAGACCGCCTATATTTTTGACCTGTTCTTTTTTTGCAAAGAAGAGCATAAAAGCACCGATACAGACCATAATGGCAAGAATAGTGGATGCGGATATAGTCTGTGCTCCGCCCAAAAAACCGATAGCTGCTATCTGTGCTGTGATTGTTGTACCGATATTGGCACCTAAAACTATTGAACATGCCTGAACGACGGACATAATACCTGCTGAAACAAAACCGATTGCCATGACAGATGTTGCACCGGAACTCTGAACTATTGCAGTGGATAATACTCCGATTCCGACTCCAAGGGGATTGCTTTTTGATGTTTTGTTAAACAAATGCTTGAGTCTGCGTCCGCCGACTACCTCTAAGTGACCTCCGATGAGCTTAATTGCAAGCAGGAAAACGCCAATGCCTGCCAGCAGTCCGAAAAGGTTTGTGAAAATCTGAGCAACTGTCATGTATAGAAATTTCTCCTTCGGTTATAGGATTAATTAAACTTTACCAAAAAAAGTTTTATTTGTAAAACAAATTAGTGTGCGCGCGATAATTTAATTTAAGTATAAACGTTTTATATTAACAAACGTTGTAGAATATTTTCAGGAATCTTTTGACTGATGGAACGGTCTGAAATCATCGTCATCATGAAGAGAAGATGTAAGATTATTATCAAGGAGTACTCCGCGTTTGACAACACCATACCCGTATTTTTCTCTGATTCTGTCAATACTGCCTTCAAGACGGTCTTCCTTATCGGCATTTCCACTGAACATTGAAAGCTGAATATTGTCTTTATCCGACAATCTAATCGTGCCGATTGTTATTGTTCGAAGTGGATCAGGGAATGAATGTAATTCTTTTAAAAGGGCAATTGTTTTCTCTGCAATATCGTTTGCGTTGGATGAAACCGGTGATAAAACTGCCTGCTTTGAAACCCAGTTAAGGTCTGCATCTCTGAGTGATATTGTTACTCCTCCGGCGACTAGATTATAATGCCTCAGTCTGTTTGCAACCGATTCGGCTAGTGCAAATATTACGGTTTTGGCATCGCTGAGAGTTGTAATATCTCGTGGCGTTGTTGTTCCGTTAGATACTGACTTCGGGATTGTTTTTATCTCAACAGGAGATACTTCATCTGTATCTTCTCCTCTTGCAGCAGAAATCATATTGTCCGCAATCACACCGAAATGATATCTTAATACATTTATGTCAGCATTTGCCAGGTCACTGATAGTGAAAATATTCAGTTTTTTCAGTTTTTCGGAAGTTTTGCGCCCGATCATTATCATTTCCGAAGGGGACATATTTCCGATTATTTCCATATAGTGCTCTCTGTCAAGGACAGTCGTGGCATCAGGTTTTTTCAGATCGCTGCCGAGTTTGGCAAGAATTTTTGTAAATGATACGCCTACCGAAATTGTCAGTCCTATCTCGTTTTTTACGCGTTCTCTTATGGTGTCGGCTATTTGTTTTCCGTTACCGAACAGTTTCTGCGATGCGGTGACATCAAGCCAGCATTCATCAATTCCGAAACTTTCCACTTTATCTGTGTATTCTTCATAAATTTTGTGGACTTCTTTGGAAAGCTTAACATATGAGTCAAAATCAGGTCTTACAACAACGAGGTCAGGGCATTTGCGCTTTGCCATCCAGATAGGGTCTCCGGTCTGGATCCCGCATGATTTTGCTAGATAATTTTTAGCAAGGACTATTCCGTGCCTCAGTTCAGGGTCACCGCAAACTGCCAAAGGATGGTCCTTTAGCTCGGGATTCATTTTCTGTGCAACAGATGCATAGAAGTTATTCAGGTCGCAGTGAAGTATTACTCTGTCCATGTAAACAATTATAAATTGTTTTCTCTTGCAATTCAACAATTATTATTATATAATAATTTTATCAAATGCATAAAGGTGTTGTTATGGTAAGAAAAGCTGTTATTCCTTGCGCAGGTTTCGGTACAAGATTCCTTCCGGAAACAAAGGTTGTTCCTAAAGAACTCTTCCCGGTAAACGGCAGACCTGTTCTTTCATATATTGTTGAGGAAGCAATAGAATCAGGGATTGAAGAAATTCTTATAATTGTTTCTCCTCAGAAGGAAGATATCCTAAGATATTTCGGCGAGAATGAACTTCTTAATAAACACCTTGAAAAAACCGGAAACACGGATGGTTATAATCTCGTAAATCCTCAGTACAAGGCGGAGATAAAATTTGCAGTTCAGTCAAAAATGACAGGTAACGGGGATGCTGTATATCTTGCAAAAGAATTTGCAGCAGGTGAGCCGGTAGCTGTTCTTTTCGGTGATGATATCATGTATTCCGAGAAGTATCCGGTGACAAAACAGCTTATAGATGCATATGAGAAAACATCTATGTGTGTTGTCGGAGTTCAGAAAAAATCAAATGAGATAGCCAGTAAATGCGGTGTCGTTATAGAGAACGGCAGAATTGATGAAAAAACCTGTTTAGTATCGGGTTTTATTGAGAAGCCTGATATTGATAATGTTCCTTCAAATCTTGTTTCTCTCGGAAGATTTATTGTTACCACTGAAATTTTTGATGCAATTGAGAAAACGCCGTTAAGAAACGGAGAAGTATATCTGACAGATGCCATCAATATTCTTTCCAAAGGAAAGAATAAGGTATGTGCATATGAATTTGATGCATTAAGGTATGATATAGGAAGCAAAGAAGGATTTGTTGAGGCGAATATTGAATATTCGTTAAGGGACAATACTGTGTCAGACAGCTTAAAAAAATATTTATCCGGGCTGAAATAATATGTCTAAACTCTGTGACCTTTGTGGAATCAATGAATCAACACTTGAGAGCGCCGTTACATATGATGGCGTCCGTATGGTTTATTCTTTTTGCGAGAAGTGTTACAGAAATATTCTTGAATCGGGCAGGGATGTTAGGACTGTTATGGAAGAAAAGCTTGTCCGTGTAGGGAAAGTGTGTCCGGAATGCGGATGCAGAATTGAAGATTTTGAGAAAACAATGTTATTCGGCTGTCCATCATGTTATGAGAACATGAGAGAAGCGGCTTTCAGGGCAGCAGAAAGATTGCAAGGCAGTACCATGCACAGAGGTAAAAGGATATGAAAAGGGCACAGGAATGTACTGATTCTGATTTAGTAAAGTACAATGTTATTTCCTCAAGAATCAGACTCGCCAGAAATGTGGTGGGGCTTCCTTTCCCGAAGTGCGGTTCCGTTGATCTACCTCAGTATAAAGATATTGTCAAAGGCGCCGTGTTTGCCTCAAAAGATTTGTTTAATGCTGATACTATTTATATGTCAGAACTGACAAAAGCTCAGAAAACAGCACTTGTTGAAAGGCATATTATATCTTTGCCTTTGGCAAATAATAACAGAAACGGTGCACTTATACTTGACCGTACCGGCAGTATTTCAATAATGCTCAATGAGGAAGATCATATCAGGGAGCAGTGTGTAACGGATGGATTTAGCTTAAAAGAAGCATACTCAAGACTCAGTGAATACGATGATAACCTTTCATCAGTTCTTGAGATTGCGTACGATGACGAACTCGGTTTTCTTACTGCATGTCCTACTAATCTTGGAACCGGTATGAGAGCGTCATGTATGATATTCCTTCCTGGCCTTAAGCGTGTGCGCGCAATAGATGACACGTTTGACAGGTTCAAAAAGACATATGGTCTTACAATAAGGGGAGTTTTCGGTGAAGGGTCTGATTCATTCTGTGATATGTATCAGCTTTCAAATGAGAAAACTCTGGGATTAAGTGAAGAGCAGATTATAGAAAATGTAAGGAACGCGGTTCTTGATCTTTGTTACTGCGAGAGAGTTGCCATGGAACGCCTGGTTCTTCAGGACTCAACCAAACTTTTTGATGATATTATGAGAAGTTATGCGATTCTCAGCGGCGGTGCTTATTCTTTAAGCGCTCTCGAGCTTACGGAATTGATAGTAAATGTCAAAATGGGACTGATACTTGAAATTCTTCCAAACAATAATATTGACGTGAGAAAACTTGATAAACTCTCAGAGTTGGTTTCTCCGTCAGCTTACGAAGTAAAATATCCGGGACGTACCGAGGAACAGCAGTCCGTTTTAAGGGCTCAGAATGTCAGGAAGGTATTCGAAGGTGAGATATGTTAGATTATTCTGAAAATTTTATGAATGTAGTCGCAATGGCACGAAAGCTTGCACAGGTTACCGGCGGCCTTCTTGCTACTGAACATCTTTTATTCGGTCTCAGTGCAGTAGAGGGATCTTTTTCCCAGAAAGTACTGAAAGGCTGGGGAATCAACAAGAGCGATTTTTCAGCATTCTTTGATGAAAAACCGTATTCCGAAAAAGTTGCTATTTCAAAACGTGCTGAAAAAGGAATTGACTTCGCAGGGGAAATTGCAGAGAAATTCAATGCTCCTAAAATCAGCACGGAGCATCTTCTTTTCGGTCTTCTTGATGAAACCGACTGCATCGCGGTAAAGTTCCTTCATTCAAGAACCGGACTTGATTCGGAATCACTCCAGAGAAAACTTTATGACATTATTATTAATAATGCGGGATATTATCCTGAGAAAGTTGTTGCCTCTAATAATTATTCTGATGCTGAAAGCAAACTGAATGATTTCAGGGCAGAGCATATGACAGGAAACATTGAATCCGCTCCTGCCGAACTTGAATCACTCGGAGAAGATCTTACAAAGAAAGCTGCCGAAGGCAGACTTGATGAGGTTATCGGCAGAGATAAGGAAATTGAAAGAGTAATACAGATTCTCTGCAGAAGAACAAAAAACAATGCTGTTCTTATAGGTGAACCTGGCGTAGGCAAAACAGCAGTTATCGAAGGTCTTGCTCAGGCAATAGCAGATAACAAAGTACCTGAGCTTCTTCAGGGTAAAACCCTCTTTTCTCTTGATCTTGCAAGTCTTCTTGCCGGAACCAAGTACAGAGGTGATCTTGAAGAAAGGGTCAAAAACACTCTCTCAGTAATAAAACAGAAGGGAGATGTCATTCTGTTCATAGATGAAATTCACACAATGCTCAAAGCCGGAGCTTCCGAAGGCGGACTTGATGTCTCTAACATTCTTAAACCTATGTTAGCGAGGGGAGAACTGCAGACAATAGGTGCCACGACACTTGATGAATACAGAAAAGAATTCTGCAAGGACCCGGCTCTTGAAAGACGTTTCCAGCCGGTAAGAGTAGATGAACCTACAGTTTCGGAAACTATTGAGATGCTCCACAGACTAAAAGACAAATATGAAATGCATCACAGCGTTGCTATAAAAGATGATGCAATCTCAGCTGCTGCAGTATATTCACAGAGATACATAAGAGACAGATTCCTTCCGGACAAGGCAATTGACCTTATCGATGAGGCCTGCTCCAAAAAGAAAATTGATTCAAGGGGCGGAGCGCTTTATATTGATGAGTCCGATATAGCAGAAATAATAACCGAGTGGACCGGAATCCCGGCATCCAGAATTTCGGAGGATGAAATTGAAAGACTGAAAAATCTTGAAGAATCATTATCTGAAAAGGTAATAGGACAGGGCAATGCTTGTGATGTTATTGCGAAAGCAATAAAACGCTCAAGGGCAGGACTTAAGGATCCTAACAGACCAATCGGTTCATTTATATTCATGGGACCAACCGGTGTCGGAAAGACAGAACTTGCCAAAGCACTTGCTAAAGAGCTTTTCGGCGACGAGAACATGATGATAAGAATTGATATGTCTGAGTACATGTCAAAAGATTCAGTTTCAAGATTAATCGGTGCCGCTCCTGGACTTGTCGGTTTTGAAGAGGGTGGACAGCTTACAGAAAAAATCAGAAGAAAACCTTATTCCGTTGTACTCTTTGATGAGATAGAAAAGGGACATCCTGATATCTATAATTTGCTCCTTCAGATTCTCGAAGACGGTATTCTTACGGACAGTCAGGGAAGTAAGGTTTCATTCAAGGATGCCGTAATCATCATGACTTCAAATATTGGTGCAAAGGAATCAGAAGAAGAACATACATCGTTTGGATTCGGAGCATCATCCGAGGAAGAAGTTTCAAAGAAAGATTTATACACAAAGGCTCTTAAAGATTTTATGAGGCCGGAAGTAATTAACAGAATCGATGAGATTGTTGTCTTTGACAAACTTTCAAAGGATAATCTCAGAGAAGTTGCAATGAAGATGCTTGAAAAACTCGATGAAAGAGTACAGGAACAGGGACTTGAATTCGGACTTACAAGAGCAGCGAAAGACTACATTATCGAGTGCGGATATGACCCGGATTTCGGTGCAAGACCATTAAGAAGAACAATTCAGCATCTCGTTGAGGATAAACTATCGGAAGCAATAATCAACGGGGAATTTATCCCTGGAGACAAGATAAAAATTGATTTTAACGGAACAAAACTCACATTTGAGAAGTTCCTAGAGGAATAATCGCTATTGAACAGTGGCTTATTATTTGTTAAAATAATAATAGAAAATTCAGGAGGACATCATTATGAAAATTGAACTTTTCGGAAAAAATTATGATCCAAGTGATGCTTTAAAGCAGATAACAGAAAAGAAGAGTGAAAAACTCGCACGCAGACTTAAAGGGGATCCTGATGCAACAGCCAAGTTTAATGTAACATTAGAAGGTGACAAGTACACAACAGATCTTTTAGTCGTTACGAGAAGCATTGAGTACAGAGCTGAAAACACGAGTGACGACCCGTTCACAAACGTTGATATTGTCATTCCGAAGATTCTTGCTCAGATGGAAAAGCAGAAGGATATCTGGGGTGCATCCAAAAAAGGAACACCGAATGAATACCCTGAAGAAGATAAATGAAAGTAGGTATATCGACAGCTACATTCTTCACTAAAGAACTGACCGAGAATTGTTTCTCGGTCATTAATAATTGTAAAGGGGAGTGTTGTGAGGTCTTTCTCACAACATTTTCTGAGTATGAACCTGACTTCGCAAAGATGCTTAAGGAAAGAATAGACAGGGAAAAACTTGAAGTCTATTCCGTGCATTCCCTTAATACATCTTTTGAACCTCAGCTGTTCAATGCAGCCGAGAGAACAAGAAAAGATGCTGAAAGCATTTTCAGAAAAGTTCTTGCTGCAGGGCAGACAATAGGAGCAAGGTTTTATACGGCACACGGTCAGTCAAGACTCAAAAAGAATACATACTATGATCCTGAAAAAGTCGGGAAAAGAATGAAAGAACTCGGGGATATCGCCAGCGAGTACGGAATCACGCTCTGCCTTGAAAATGTTCACTGGGCAGCCGGCAACACCCCTGATTTTTTCAGAAAAATGCTTCCTTTCTGTGAAAATATAGGTACAGTCCTTGATATCAAGCAGGCAAGGCAGTCAGGCTATGATATCAGTGATTATCTTGACGCAATGGGAGACAGACTTAAAAACATACATGTATCAGATGTGGATGAAAACGGAAATATATGTATGGTTGGGAAAGGAATTTTTGATTTTACCGGATTTTTCAGACAGCTTGATAATTCAGGTTATAATGGTCCGGTTATTATCGAGCAGTACAGCAGTAATTATGAGGATTTCAGCGAAGTGGCTGAATCAGTTAAATATCTGAAAAATACTTTGGAGGCATTAAAATGCTAATTAAATTTGATTTTAACAATATGATGGAATCATCAATCGGTGATCAGGGAATTAAGGAAAGTGATATCGAAGCTGTAAAAGATAAGGCAAAAGATGCTTATCAGTACTTTGAGCAGAACCGCGGCAAAGGCTGGATGGAGTGGAGTGAACTTCCTTATAATCAGGAAAACGTCGTGAGGGACATTATCTATGAAGCAGCTGAAATAAGAGCAAAATACAAAAACTTTGTAGTTCTCGGAATCGGCGGAAGTGCACTTGGCCCGATGGCTGTATTCAATGCTCTCTGTCATCTTAAATATAACGACCTTGAGGAGAAAAAGCGCGGAGTTAAATTCTATGTAGAGGATAACGTTGATCCTGAAAGAATGTATGCGCTTCTTGATGTGATTGATCCGAAAGAAACAGTTTTCAATGTAATAACAAAGTCCGGTGCAACCAGTGAGACTATGTCTCAGTATCTTATAATCACTGACATTCTTAAGAAAAAATGCGGTGAAGAGTGGGCTAAGCATATTATTGCAACAACTTCCGAAAATAAAGGAAACCTTATCAAACTTGCTAAGAAAGAAGGGTTTAAGACATACTTCATACCTGAGGGTGTAGGCGGAAGATTCAGTGAACTCTGCCCGGTAGGATTACTTCCTGCAGCAGTTCTCGGAATTGATATCATCTCACTTTTAAGAGGTGCATCTGAAATTGACAAGGCATGTAATTCTTCAGACCCGTATAAGAATCCTGCTCTTATGGCAGCAACACTTCAGTTTATTGCAATGAATAAAGGCAAGAATATTTCAGTTATGATGCCTTATGCCGATTCATTAAAGCTCATGGCAGACTGGTATTGCCAGCTCTGGGGCGAAAGTCTCGGAAAGGCTGCAGATCTTCAGGGCAATATCGTACATGCTGGGCAGACACCTGTCAAAGCACTCGGTGTCACAGACCAGCACTCACAGGTTCAGCTTTATACAGAAGGCCCGTTTGACAAAGTAATAACATTAATCGGTGTGAAGAACTTCAGAAAAGATATAGAAATCGCACAGGGCGTAGAAGAGTTCCCGGATGTCAATTTCCTCTGTGGTCATACAATGGGTGAACTTATTAACACAGAAAGAGAAGCAACAGAATATGCTCTTACACGTTCAAAGCATATGAATAACACAATTCTTCTTGACAGCGTAAATGCTAACACAATCGGTCAGTTAATGATGTTCTTCCAGCTTGAGACAGCATATGTAGGCAAGATGCTCAACATTGATACATTCAATCAGCCGGGTGTCGAAGAAGGAAAGAATGCAACTTATGCTATGTTTAACCGTAAAGGTTATGAGGCAAAGAAAGCTGAACTTGATGCAGCACCTAAGAAAAACGCTAAATACATCATTTAATTAAAATCATCAATCGGAGATAATTATGGCGGAAGATAAAATGTATTTGTTCTATGCGTTCATGAACAAAATGAAACTCATCTACAGATGGAATCTCATGAGAGCCAACATAAACGAGGATCTGATGCAGCATTCGGCATCAGTCGCGATTTTGGGTCAGGCTCTTGGAATCATCAGAAATACACTTTTCGGAGGGAACTGTAATGTCGACAGAATAGCATCACTGGCCCTTTATCATGATACGGCAGAAGTCGTAAGCGGTGATCTTCCGACTCCGATAAAATACTATAATCAGACGATGAAGGAAGCATATTCCGAAATCGAGACGATGATTAACAAAACTCTTATCGGTTCACTTCCTGAGGAACTAAGAGATCCTTATCAGCCGTATCTTATGCCGGATGAGGATACAATTGAATACAAACTTATGAAAGTGGCTGATAAACTTTCAGCATATCTTAAATGTACTGAAGAAAGACAGCTCGGAAACAAGGAATTTGATAAAGCTTACGCAAGACTTGACAAAGTCCTTACCGAATTAAGAGATGTTTATCCGGAACTCGGATATTTCCTTGATAATTTCCTTGACGGATTCAATGAATCCCTTGATATACTCTGATGCTGGAATTCAAGGGTGTCACAAAACAGTATCTCTACGGAGCAAAGGTGCTCGGAGCTCTGGATCTTGAGATAAAAGACGGTGAGATAATTGCTGTTGTCGGGGACGAGGGAAGTGGTAAGACCACTTTCATCAAAACTGCATCTGCTGTAACAGATTATGAGGGTGAAATTCTCCTCGACGGCAAAAAGGTTGAGAGCAAAACCGATGACACAATGGTTGTGTTTGATGATCTTGCGCTCTTTAAAAACCGTTCGGTATATTTTAACCTGGCATATCCTCTTAGAATAAGAGGAATACAGGAGGCAGAGATTGACAAACGGATTAAGGAAGCGTGTGAGAAGACCGGAATAACAGCTGTTCTTTATTCCAAGGTAAAAGGCCTATCTTTTGCTGATAAGAAAAGGGTGGCCCTTACAAGACTTTTTTTAAGGTCTGTCAAGGTAATCTATGTAGACAATATCACAAGCGGACTGACATATGATGAACATAACGAGATTTTCAGCGAATTTTCGGAATATGTCCTTGAAAAGGCAAAAGAAGGAACAATTGTCATATACACATCAACTGACTATAAGGAAGCGATTGCACTTTCTGACAGAATAATAGCAATGCATTATGGTGAGATTAAGCAGATCGGTACATATGATGAGCTTTATTCATGTCCGGAAAGCATATGGGCAGCTGAATCGGTTGACCCTGAATACAATTTTGAAAAAGTTCAGCTTAAAGATGAGGGCGGACTTAAATTGTTTTTCGGTGAGTACGAAGCCGATGCCGAATGCTTAAGTGGGAAATTTGACGAGTCCTTTATAGGAAAAGAAATTTATGCTGGCTGGCATTCAACAGATTTTGATCCTGATTCAGCAAGGAAAGAACCTGTGACAAAAGCAATAAGAAAAAAACATTCATATCTTCTTTATGCAGGAGATAAGAAAATAAGAAATGAAATAAAAACGGAGACTGTTTCAACTCTGCCGGAAATAAAGAAAGTGATTCTTTATGATTTTCTCAGTGAAAACAGCATTATGAAATAATGATTATACTCGGTATAGACCCTGGTCTTGAAAAAATGGGATATGGTGTTATTGAATCGGTGCACGGTAAAGACAGATGCATCGATTACGGCATTGTATGGTCCAAAAAGACAGATAAGGAGACAGGTTATACAAAGACTCTTCCTGAAAGACTTTTAGAGATTGAACAGGGAGTGAACGAGTTAATTGATACATACAAACCGGACCAGATCGCAATAGAGGAACTGTTCTTTACTAAAAATGTAACAAACGGTATTGCGGTTGCCGAAGCTAGGGGAGTAATTCTTCTTTCATGTATCAAAAAAATAGGTAATGAGGTGTATGAATATACACCGAATCAGATAAAAAGCGGTTTAACAGGTTATGCTGAAGCTGACAAAAGACAGATGATCCGGGTTGTTGAACTGACACTCGGTTTAAAAGAAGGAACAATCCCGCTTAAATATGATGATGCGGCAGATGCTCTTGCTGGTGCAATAGTTCATGCTCATTCAAATCAGATAAACGGCGGATTCAGATTAAGGTAGGATAAATTATGTACAGTTACATCTGCGGAAAAGTAGTAGATAAAAATCTGTCATGTATCGTTGTTGAAAACAACGGCATCGGCTATGAGCTCGGAGTATCGGAAAATACTTCATCCATGGTCAATGTCGGTGAATATGTGAAGATTTACACGTATCTTTATGTCAGGGAAGATACAATGGCGCTTTATGGCTTTGCAAGGTCAGAAGAGAAAAATATTTTCATGAAGCTCATAGAAATAAGCGGTATCGGACCTAAGATGGCACTACAGATACTCAGTGGCTACGATTTAAAGACTCTTCTCATGGCGATTGCAACAGGAGATGTGAAAACCCTTGCCAAAATTAAAGGACTCGGCAAAAAAACAGCAGAACTTTTAATCGTCAATCTTAGAGAATCATTCAGTTCCGATATTTCTCTCGGTACTGAAGCAGGCGGGCTTGTCAGCGATGACGTATCAGATGCTGTCGCTGCACTTGAGTCACTCGGAATATCGAAAGTTGATGCTGTAAAAGCAGTAAATGAAGCTACAAAACATGTCGAGGGTGTTGAAAACATCATCGCTTATGCATTAAAAGGATTATTATGATCGAATCAAAATTTCAGAGAGAAGAAGAACAGGAAATAAAAAGAATTGTTTCCGCAAAGCATATAGAGGAAGATGAACAGGAAAATTCACTTCGTCCTAAGACAATGTCTGAATATGTGGGACAGGAAAAAATCAAGAAGAATCTTGAAGTCTACATTTCAGCAGCAAAATCAAGGAACGAATCACTTGATCATGTGCTTTTATACGGCCCTCCGGGTCTTGGAAAGACCACGCTTGCTCACATTATTGCAAATGAGCTTGGATCTCAGATAAGAATAACAAGCGGACCTGCAATAGAAAAAGGCGCAGATCTGGCATCACTTCTTACTAATCTTGAAGAGGGAGATATCCTTTTCATTGATGAAATCCACAGGTTGAACAGAAATATCGAGGAAGTTCTTTATCCTGCTATGGAAGATTTTTCCCTTGACCTTGTTAATGGTAAAGGTCCTATGGCAAGAAGCATCAGAATCCCTCTTAAACATTTTACATTAATCGGAGCAACAACAAGGGCAGGTATGCTTTCAAGTCCTTTAAGAGACCGTTTCGGCATGATGCTGAGACTTGAGATGTATTCACCGGAAGAACTTATGAAGATTGTAAAAAGGTCCTCAAACATTCTGGGAATATCAATTGATGAGGAAGCAGCTCTTGAAATAGCAAAAAGATCAAGAAATACTCCGAGAATCGCGAACAGAATATTAAGAAGAGTGAGAGACTTTGCACAGTACGAAGGGCTTTCGGCGATTAATATTGATGTAACAAAGAGATCATTAAAACTTATGGACATTGATGAATTAGGTCTTGATGTATCTGACAGAAATGTCCTTGAAACGATAATTGACAAATTTAACGGCGGTCCTGTAGGTATTGATACTCTTGCTGCAGCTACCGGTGAGGAAGCTTCAACAATAGAAGATGTCGTTGAACCGTTCTTAATTCAACTTGGATTTTTAACACGTACTCCTAGGGGCAGAGCGTGTACAATAAACGCATATAAACATCTTGGGAAAAATATCTGAAATGGGACTTAAAACACACGATTTTTACTATGAACTGCCTGAAGAGTTAATCGCACAGACTCCGGTTGAACCACGAGACCACTCAAGATTACTCGTTTATGACAGGCAGAAAGACACAACTGAAGACAGACATTTTTATGATATTACAGACTATCTTAAGCCTGGTGACCTCCTTGTAATTAATAATACAAGAGTTATTCCGGCAAGAATATACGGCCACATAGAAGAGCACGAAGGCGCACTTGAGATGCTTCTTTTGAAGAGGATTGATTATACCCACTGGGAAACAATCATGAAACCTGCAAGAAAAGCAAGAATGGGCTCGAAAATCTGTATAAGTGATGAGATTTACGCAACCGTCACCGGCATCGGGGAATATGGTGCCAGAACCATTGAATTCCATTTTGACGGTGTGTTTGAGGACATCCTTGACAGAATAGGCAATATGCCACTGCCTCCGTACATTAAGGAAAAACTCGAAGATAAAGAAAGATATCAGACCGTGTATTCAAAGATAGAAGGTTCTGCCGCAGCACCGACTGCAGGACTTCATTTCACGCCTGAACTTATGGATAAAATAAGAGGCATGGGAATAGATTTTGCAACAGTCCTTCTACATATAGGACTCGGAACATTCAGACCGGTTAAGGAAGAAAATATACTTGATCACGAAATGCACACTGAATATTACGAGATAGATGAGGAAAATGCTGATAAAATCAATGCCGCCATAAGAGAAGGCAGAAGGGTAATTTGTGTCGGAACGACATCGGTAAGAACTCTTGAAACCGTGGCGGATGAAAACGGTTATGTTAAGGCTACAACTGGCAACACAAACATATTCATTTATCCTGGATATAAGTTTAAATGTGTCAAGGCCCTTATAACGAATTTCCATCTTCCTGAGAGCACGCTTATTATGCTTGTAAGTGCATTTGTCGGGACTGAGAAAACACTAGAAATATATAAACACGCAGTAGATGAGAAGTATAGATTCTTCTCATTCGGAGACAGCTCATTCTTCATATAATACACGATTAGAATGCTGAAATATTAAGGGAATTATGAGATTTGAACTAATACATGAAGACAAAAAGACCGGAGCAAGAGTCGGCAAACTTTACACTGACCACGGAGTTATTGATACCCCGTGTTTTATGCCGGTAGGAACAAAAGCAACAGTAAAGGGATTATCCCCGGAAGAGGTGCATGAAACTGGAGCTCAGATACTCCTGTCGAACACTTATCACTTATATCTGAGACCTGGTCACGAACTTATTGAGAGAGCAGGAGGTCTCCATAAATTCATGAACTGGAACGGTGCCATTCTTACGGACAGTGGCGGTTTCCAGGTTTTCTCACTTTCATCTCTCAGAAAAATAACTGATGACGGAGCTGAATTCAATTCTTTCATTGACGGAAGCAGACATTTCTTTACTCCGGAAAAATCCATAGAAGTTCAGAAAGCTCTCGGTTCAGATATTGTTATGGCTTTTGACGAGTGTACCGCGCCAGATATTTCTCATGACAAGGCAAAAGAAGCAATGGAGAGAACTCTCAGATGGTTGGACAGATGTTCAAAGGTTGAACTGAAACCTCATCAGACTTTATTCCCGATAATTCAGGGAAATGTTTATCCTGATCTTAGAAAAGAAAGTGCCCTGAGAACAATTCCGTATTGTAAATGCGGAGTTGCTGTCGGTGGTCTTTCTGTAGGTGAGTCTCCTGAAACCATGTATGAAATGCTTGATGTACTTCAGCCGCTGCTTCCTAAGGATCAGCCTCATTATCTTATGGGGGTCGGAACAGCCGATTATATAGTTGAGGGTGTGGCAAGAGGAATTGATATGTTTGACTGTGTTCTTCCTACAAGAATTGCAAGAAACGGAACGGCTATGGTAAAAGAAGGATTCCTGACTATTAGAAATGCCCCATTTGCAGAAGATTTCACACCAATTGATCCTGAATGTGACTGCTATGCATGCAGAAATTACACTAGGGCATACATTAGACATCTGATTAAATCAGATGAAATAATGGGGGGAAGGTTACTTTCCATTCATAATATCAGATTCCTAGAAAGACTTGCTGCAGATATAAGGCAGGCAATTATTGAAGACAGATATGATGAGTTCAGAAAGGATTTCATGTCAAAATATGAGGGATAATCATTAAAATTAATTTAATAAAACATATGTAAATACAAAATTGTTGCAAAGAAGGGACAATTCGTGTAATATTACATCATTAATATGAAGCATAATGCAAAAAGGAGATAAATATGTTTGGTTCAATTTTATCACTTGATCAACAGTATCTTGTATGGATTATTATCGCAGTAGTTCTTGTACTCATGATAGTTCTTACAATCGTTCCACAGAAAAAACGTCAGAAAGAGCAGCAGAATATGATGAACAGCCTTGCTGTCGGAACAAAAATTATGACAATCGGCAGAATGGTCGGTAAAATCACACAGGTTAACAGCGATAACACATTAATCGTTAATGTCGGAACAGAATCAAGCCCGACACTCATTGTTATTGATAAACAGGCTGTAGGTCTTGTTCTTGAAGCAGTTCAGGCTCCGGCACCGGCTCCTGTTGCAGAAGAAGCAAAAGAAGAAGCACCGGCAGAAGAGAAAGCTGTTGAGGAAGCACCAGCAGAGGAAGTAAAAGAAGAAGCAGCTCCTGAAGAAAAAACAGAAGCATAATCTATCTTTTAAACTAGTATATCAATAAGGCGTTCGGATTTATCCGAACGTTTTTATTTGCATTTTTTCAAAAAATTATACATTTTGAACCCCATAAACAAAGTTTATCGTTTGACTATTCGCGCGTTAGTGTCTATAATATTTATGTTTATTTAATAGGAGGTTCTTTCCTGTGAACAGAAAGAAATCAATCGTAGTCCTTTCAATTGTCGCAGTAATCATCATATTGATGGCTGTTTTCGCAGTTGTCGATTTCCCGATTGCAGGAACTGTTTACGATTACAACGGATATGCAAAGACTATTAAACTCGGTCTTGATATGTCCGGTGGTGTATCAGCAGTTTTTGAAGTTCAGGAAGATGAGAAGGGTGACTTGGACACACGTGTAGATGGTACAATTGCTTCACTTCAGAGCTTACTTGTATCTAAAGGCTACACAGAAGCAACAGTTACAAAAGGTACAAACAGTAACGGCTTAACAACAATCCGTGTTGAAGTTCCGGATGTTGATGATCCTGAAAGAGTCCTTGACTTAATCGGAAGACCTGCAACTCTTGAGTTCAAACTTGAAGACAGTGCATCAGCAAAAGCATATGTTATAGGTAGTGAACATCTCGATTCAGCATATGTAACAACTGATGAAAGCAGCAACTATGCAGTAGGTCTTAAGTTTAACGAAGCAGGTACTCAGGCATTTGCTTCTTTCACATCAGATAACGTAGGTAAGTCTTCTTACATTTACATCGACGGTGAAAGATATACGGCTGTAACAATTAACAGTGCTATCACAAACGGCCAGGCAATTATTACTTCAGGTTCGGATGGTTATACATATCAGGAAGCCAAAGATTTTGCCACAAGACTTCAGTCAGGAACATTCGGTGTTCAGTTAAAACAGACTGAGGTAAGAAATATTTCTCCGACACTCGGTGAAAACTCAATAAGACAGGCTCTTATCGCAGCAGCTATCGGTCTTGCAATTATCTTCGTATTCATGATTGTTGTTTATCGCGGATTCGGACTTGCAGCTGACATTGCTCTTATTGTTTACACACTTTTGCTTTTATGGTTCAGTGCAGTTCTTCCTTGGGTTCAGCTTACATTACCTGGTATTGCTGGTCTTCTTCTTTCAATCGGTATGGCTGTTGATGCTAACGTCATTATCTTCGAAAGAATTAAGGATGAATATAAACGTTCAAGCAAACCTATTGAAACATCTATCAAAATCGGTTTCAAACGTTCAACAGCAGCTATTGTTGATGGTAACGTAACAACATTAATCGGTGCAGTTGTCCTCTGGATTTTAGGTTCTGCTTCAATTGTCGGTTTTGCAGTAACACTCTTTATCGGTATTATCCTTTCAATGTTCACAAGTCTTGTTATTACAAGACTCATTATCAAATGCTTTATCCCGCTTAACAGCACAAGTGAAAAATTCTATGGTCTTAAACGTGGTGAAGCTGATGAGATAGCAGATGAAGAGGAAGAAGAAAAACCTGCACAGGGTCCTGTGCTTGAAAGTGAGGAGGCGTAATTATGGCAAAGAATAAAGGAAACTTCCTCAGTAAATGGAATAACTTCAGTGTAACAAAACTGGCAAAGTTTTCAGCTATTGTTCCGGCAGTCATTCTTGTTGTAGCAATAATTGTTATTGTTGCTCTCGGAGCTTCAAGCGGAAACTTCTCAAATGCAGTCGGTATCGGTATTGACTTTGAAGGTGGTACAATCATTAATGTCACACTCGGTCAGGATGCAGTCGATAATTATGACTCTCATTCATCTGCCATTAAATCAACAATTGAAAGCTTTGGCGTTGAAGTAAGTTATGTTCAGTTGCAGCAGGCTAACAATGCTGAAAAGAATGCAATCACATTCAGATATAAAAACATCAGCAGTGATGATAATGCAATTAACGACCTTAATGAGCAGATCAGAACAGCAGTTGATGAAATGTATCCTGAAATGCCTGGTAACGTTGCATACGAATCAATCGGTGCAACAGCAGCTAATGACCTCCTTTCAAAGGCAGGTATAGCACTTGCAGTATCAGTAGCACTTATTCTTGTATACATCATCATAAGATTTACTCTTATGAGTGCTTTTGCAGCAATCATTGCATTGCTCCATGACGTAGTCATGATGTTCGCTCTTACAGTTATCTGCAGAGTACAGATTAACTCATCATATGTAGCAGCTATGATTACAATCATTGCTTACTCAATCAACAACACAATCATTATCTTTGACAGATGCCGTGAATATATGAAACCTCTCAAAGGTATGAGTGACATTGATTACTGTGGTATAGGTGATATGGCCGTAAGAGATACAATGACACGTTCACTTTATACAACATTCACAACAATGGTAATTGTAGCATTGCTTGCTATTCTCGGTTCTGATACAATCAGAGAATTCTGTGTTCCTATCATCTTAGGTCTTATCGCAGGTCTCTTCTCATCAGTAATGCTCGCTGTTCCGCTTTGGGCTGCCATGAGTAAGTCATTTGACAAGACTAAGGCAAAGCATGCAAATAAGGAAGGCGTTACATATGAAAAGAAAGCAGCTGACCCATATGATAACGAAGACCATGAGTACAGACCTGTTGCTGAAACAAAGAAGATTTCAGGGCAGAAGGCAAAAGCCAATACGGTGTATAAATACACTAAAAAGAACACAACGTTCAAAAAGAAAAAATAATATATGCGCCCTCATTTAATGAGGGCGTTATTCAATATGGAATTTAAAGCAAAGCCGCTAAGAATATTAAATGATACAGAAAAACGTTATGCTGATGAACTCGGCATATCTGAGCGTTTTATGTCATTGCTTCTGAACCGCGGCATTGCTCTTAATGAAATTAAGGATTTTATTCATCCTCAGCTGGGAAGTCTTTCTTCGCCTTTTGAAATAAAGGATATGAACATTGCCAGCAGAAGACTTTTAAAAGCAATTGAGAAAAAAGAAAGAATTCTTATATTCGGGGATTATGACTGTGACGGAATATGCGCCACATCCATTTTAATGCTTTATCTTAAAGATAAAACTGACTGTCAGTATTTTATTCCATCTAGAAATGACGGTTATGGTCTTTCTGTTACAGCAGTTGATAATATTCTTTCAAAAAGAAAATTTGATCTTCTGATATCCGTTGACTGCGGAATTACATCGTATGATGTTGTCGAACACCTTAAATCTAAGGGTATTGATGTAATTATCACAGACCACCATGAACCTCAGAGTACCATCCCGGACTGTATTGTTGTAGACCCAAAAATAGAAAAGAAAGGTTTCTATGACCTTTGCGGTGCAGGTGTGGCATTAAAACTTGTTGAAGCCTGTTCTTCAAGAAAAGAAGCAGAAAAATATATTGATATCTGTGCAATAGCAACAATTGCCGATGTCGTTCCTCTTGTCAAAGATAACAGAATAATCGTATCATACGGACTTAAGAGAATCGAAAAAGACCCAAGACTCGGAATTAAAATGCTTTTGGGACAGGATGCTGCTAATACACACAATGTCATGTATAAACTAGCACCTAGAATGAATTCAGCAGGAAGGCTTTCATCTGCGATGAAAGTTGTCAATCTGTTTACGGAAACGGATTATTTTATGCTTCATACACTTTCGGATGAACTCCTTAAAGAAAATCAGCTAAGGCAGGAACTTTGTGAATCAGTAGCAAGTGAAGCTCTTAAATCACTAAAAGGAATAGATCTTAACAAAACCAGGGTGATTGTCCTTTATAATGAAAACTGGGAAGCCGGAGTAATAGGTATAGCTGCATCAAGAATTGCCGAGGAATTCAAATGTCCTGCTATTCTTTTCACAAAAGGCAGCGAGGGAGAAATCAAAGGTTCTGCAAGGTCTGTCCCGGCAGTTAATATATTCGAGATGCTTTCCCGTTTTTCAGGCCTCTACACGACTTTTGGCGGGCATTCACAGGCGGCCGGTGTAGGAATGAAAATGGAAAATTTTGATAAGTTTAAAGAACTTATCAATCAGGCAGTTGTTGATACAACAAATTATGAGGATTTTCTTCCGAAAGTTAACTGTGAGATGGAACTTCCGTTTAACATGAATTTCCTTGATTTTACAAAGGAATTAAAGCTTCTTGAACCTACCGGATACGGAAATCCAAGACCGAACTTTTTAATTAAAGCTGAAGGACTTAAGTTCGACAGAATGGGGAATAAACCTCATGTCAAATTCAGGAACAACCGAATTGAGCTTGTAGGTTTTTATAACTTTGCCGATTCACTTTTTGCAAAAACCGGTAAGGTTGAGTTAGAGGTAACTCTTGATATAAATGTATACCAGAATCAGGAGAGTGCACAGGGACTTATTCAGAGCCTGAATATCAAGTCTCTTGATCTTTCAGAAAGTGATTCAGACTGCCTTAATCTTCATCATTTTGACTGCATGGGTAAAGCAGACCTTGATGCAGTAACTGAGGATGAAGTGTCAGAAATGATTAATAAACCGTTCGGTACGTTATTTGTATGCTTTTCAAAGAGCGATTATGAGAAGCTTGTTTCTAGTTATCCATATCTTTCAAAACTTCCGATTTCAGTAGGCAGAAATAAGTTCATGATACCTGAAAATTCTGTCATTATCTGTCCATCTGTAAGCTTCGATTACTATCAGTACACAAATGTAATAGTATGCGGAGATGCATTTACAGAAGGTTACTACAGGGTAATTAAAGAGCAGTGCGGCAATGTAAAATCAATAGGATATCTTTCAAGAAAACCGATTGCACTCGGTGATGATCTTTTAAGAGATATTTATAAAGCATGCTGCGATGTTCAGAATAAAGACAGAGTAATAAAAATAGGCGGTCAGAAAGAGCTGTATAATAAAGTTTCTTCAAGAATAAAAGTAGATGAAGCCGTATTTTATCTGGGATTAAAGATATTGACTGAACTTAATCTGGTTTCAATATCCGAAAAAGGTGTTCTTAATACGCAGAATATAAGGTCAAATCTTCAGTCGTCATACGTATACAGAAATTTGAATCGAATTGATTAGATATACTGAAAATAATAAAGGGGCTGTTGCAAAACCAAAAAGTTGAGCAACAGCTCTTTTTTACAAAAAAA
>JAKSOR010000018.1 GCA_024405515.1 Clostridia bacterium | reverse complement strand
TGGAGCTGGTAGCCGGATTCGGACCGGCGACCTGCTGATTACGAATCAGCTGCTCTACCGACTGAGCCATACCAGCACGCTTTGAATTATATCAATTTGGTTCTACATTGGCAAATATTTTTATATTTATATAATTTTGCGGTTTTTAAAAATATTTTTTCTGTTTTTGTTGACATTTGGCAAAATGTATTTTATATTGTTAGCAGTCAAGACAAAAGATTGCTAGCAAAATTACTTGGCGGGAGATAAAATGAGCAAAGAATTAACAGAAAGAAAGAAAATTATTTTACACGGATTGGTTGATCTGTATATTTCTACAGGGCAGCCTGTTTCATCATCTGATATTCAGAACAAGTTCCTTCCGAATGTAAGTTCTGCAACAATCAGATCAGAATTAAACGCACTTGAGGCTATGGGTTATATAGAGCAGCCTCATACTTCGGCGGGAAGAATTCCTCTCAAAGATGCATATAAGTTTTATGTTGATTCAATAAACAGTGATAATTCCAACAGATCCTCAATGCTTACTGATCAGGAAACTGCTATGATAAGGAATAAGTTCCTTACAAATCTTATTCAGGTAGAGGATATATCCAAAGAAGCAGCCAAAATAATTTCGGACCTTACAAATTACACTTCATTCTTTGTCGAAAAATCTCTTGCAAACGTAATTATTGATGAAATCAAACTTGTCAAACTTTCAAAATCCAATAAAGCAATTGTTCTTATCGTTACAGACCACGGAATGATTTCTGACAAAACAATTGATATTGAGGGTGAAGTCAGACCTGAATTCATTGATGCTGCATCCAGAGTTCTTAATAAAGTATTTGCCGGAAAATTCATAAATGAACTTGAACTCATCAATGTTTCCGAACTTATCAACGATGAGATGAACGAATTTAAAGGCATTTTGGACGATGTTCTCGGAATTATCAAGATTTATATCAGCGAACACCAGGACAAGAACGTATTTGTCGAAGGAGCGCTTAAAATGCTTGATTATCCTGAATATAACAATGTGGAGGATGCTAAAAACTTCTTATCAGTCATTTCTGACAAGTCTACAATCTCCGAACTTATGGTTTCTGAGGATTCTTCAATAGAGTTTTCGGTAAGAATCGGTAAAGAAGACAGTGGTGTAGACAAATGCGCGATTGTAACAGCTGCATATAAAGTAGGAGATGAAGTCGTAGGTCAGGCAGGTGTTATAGGACCTGAAAGAATGGACTATAAGAAGGTAATAGGCGTTCTTGACTGTATGAAAAAAACATTATCAACAGTAATAGACAATCATGATGGAGACAACAATGGCTAAAGACAAAAAGAAAAAAGTTGAAATTAAAGCAGAAGACCTCGAGAAAATGAAAGCCAAAGCCGGTGAAGTCAGTGATAATACTCAGCCAAAGGCTGATGATGATCTCGGAATCGACAGAGATGCACTGACAGATAAGGAATACATTGAAAAGCTGGAAGAACTTGTGGTCATCAGAAACAAAGAAGCATCTGAGTGCAAAGCAATAGCACAGAGACTTCAGGCAGATTTCGATAATTACAGAAAGAGAACCAATTCAATGGGTGAAGAAATGAAACACTTCGGAGAATCTCTTGTAATTGAGAAAATGCTAACTGTTCTTGATAATTGTGATCTTGCAAGAAAATATCTTCAGGATCAGGCAGCACTTCAGGGATTCAATATGATGGAAACTCAGATTCTTTCGGCACTTGAAGGATTCGGTCTTAAGGAAGTAGATGCTCTTAATAAGGATTTTGATGCAAAATTTATGACATGTTATGAGAGAGAAAAAACTGAAGATGAATCTAAAGACGGAAAAGTCACAGAAGTTTCTCAGAAGGGATACACACTTAACGGAAAACTCTTAAGAGCAGCATCAGTTAAGGTAGCATATATGGAAATCAAGTCGGAAGACTAAAAATACAGAAATAATTTAACGGAGATATAAAAAAATGGGAAAAATAATTGGTATTGACCTTGGTACAACAAACTCATGTGTAGCAGTTATGGAAGGCGGAGAAGCAGTTGTTATTGCTAATGCAGAAGGTATGAGAACAACTCCTTCAGTAGTCGGTTTTTCAAAAGACGGCGAAAGATTAGTCGGTGATATTGCAAAACGTCAGGCAGTTGCAAATCCTGATCACACAGTAAGCTCAATCAAGAGAGAAATGGGCTCTGATTATAAGGTAAAAATTGATGACAAACAGTATACACCTCAGGAAATTTCAGCAATGATTTTAACAAAGTTAAAAAATGATGCTGAGAAATATCTTGGTGAAAAAGTTACAGAAGCAGTTATCACAGTTCCGGCATACTTCACAGATGCACAGCGTCAGGCAACAAAGGATGCAGGTAAGATTGCAGGTCTTGAAGTAAAGAGAATCATCAATGAACCAACAGCAGCCTCTCTTGCTTATGGTATTGATAAAGATGAGAACAAATCTCAGAAAGTTCTTATTTTCGACCTTGGTGGCGGTACATTCGACGTTTCAATTCTTGAACTCGGTGACGGAGTATTTGAAGTTCTTGCTACAGCTGGAAACAACAGACTCGGCGGAGACGACTTTGATAAGAGAATAATGGACTATGTTGTATCAGAATTCAAAAAGTCTACAGGTGCTGATCTTTCAAACGATAAGATGGCAATGCAGAGAATCAAAGAAGCAGCAGAAAAGGCTAAAATTGACTTAAGTGGTGTAACAAAGGCAAAGATTTCTCTTCCGTTCATCACAATGACAGCAGCAGGTCCTCAGCATATTGATATGGATATCACAAGAGCAAAATTTGATGACCTCACAGCAGATCTTGTAAAAGCAACAACAGTTCCGATGCAGCAGGCATTAAAAGATGCTGGTCTTTCATACTCAGACATCTCTAAAGTTATCTTAGTCGGTGGCTCAACAAGAATTCCTGCAGTTTACGATTCAGTTAAATCAATCACTGGTAAAGATCCATATAAGGGAATCAACCCGGATGAATGCGTAGCAATCGGTGCTGCAATTCAGGGTGGTGTTCTTGCCGGTGAAGTAAAAGATATGTTACTCCTTGATGTTACCCCGCTTTCACTCGGTATTGAGACTCTTGGTGGTGTCTGCACAAAACTCATCGACAGAAACACAACAATTCCGTGTTCAAAATCACAAATTTTCTCAACAGCAGCAGATAATCAGACAGCAGTTGACATTCATGTTCTTCAGGGTGAAAGACAGTTCGCAAGAGATAACAAGACTCTCGGAAGATTTGAGCTTGTCGGTATTGCTCCTGCACCACGTGGAATCCCTCAGATTGAAGTTACATTCGACATCGATGCAAATGGTATTGTATCAGTAAAGGCAATGGATAAAGGCACTCAGAAAGCTCAGTCAATTACAATTACTGCATCATCAAATCTTACTGAAGAAGATATTGACAAAGCAGTTAAAGATGCTGAAAAGTATGCAGAGGAAGATGCAAAGAGAAAGGCAGTTGTTGATGCAAAGAATAATGCTGAACAGTTAATCTTCGCTATGGAAAAATTCGTTTCTGAAAACGGAGACAAACTTGAGGAAGCTGATAAGAATACAATAAGCGATGCAGTAAAGGAAGCAAAAGAGAAATTACCGACAGCTGAAACAGAAGAAGATATCAAGGCTGTTATAGAGGCTATGTCCAAAGTTACTGATCCAGTTATTACAAAGTTCTATCAGAATAATCCGGAAGCTGCAGCAGAAGCAGCAAAAGCAGCTGGTTTTGATCCTAACAATATGGATCCAAATGGCGCAGGTTTCAACCCTGAAGACGGAGCAAACGGAACAGTTGACTAATTAATTAGTCAATAATAAAGATTTTAAGGCGCAGAGGGAGACCTTTGCGCCAAGGTATATAAAATGGCAAAAGACTTATACGAAATATTAGGTGTAGACAAAAATGCATCTCAGGATGATCTGAAATCAGCCTACAGAAAACTTGCAAAAAAATATCATCCGGACGTATATGCGGCATCACCGGAATCCGAAAAGAAAGCTGCAGAAGAAAAGTTTAAAGAAATCAATCATGCATATGAAGTTCTTTCAGATGATCAGAAAAGAGCAGCCTATGACACTTATGGTGATGAAAACGGTCCTCAGATGGGTGGCTCAGGGTTCGGCGGATTCGGCGACGGATTCGGATTCAATGTAGATGATATATTCTCTTCAATTTTCGGTGCTTTCGGCGGTGGCAGTCAGAGACCAAACGGTCCTCAGAGAGGAAGGGATATACTTGTCGGAGTAACGATTTCATTTGAAGAATCCGCATTCGGAGTCCAGAGAATTATTCCTGTTAAGAGAGTTGAGGTATGTAAATCCTGTCTCGGAACCGGTGCAAAAGACGGAAAAGCATTTAAAACATGTACTCAGTGCGGTGGCAGAGGAAAAGTTCAGACTGTACAAAGAACACCATTCGGTCAGATTTCTCAGACAATTAACTGTCCTTCCTGTAAAGGAAAGGGAAGAATCATTACAGATACGTGTAAAAACTGTTCAGGAAAGGGAGCAATTGAAAAATCAACCGATGTCAAAATCAATATCCCGGCAGGAATTGATGCAGGACAGAGAATCACATATCAAGGCGAGGGCCACAGTGGTATAAACGGCGGTCCGGCTGGTTCACTTGTTGTTGAGGTATCGGTTTCACCACACAAATTCTTCAGAAGAAGCGGTAACGATATCAAACTTGACTATCCTATTTCATTTATTGATGCTGCTCTCGGAACAAAAATCTCAGTTCCTACACTTGAAGGCAAAGAAAATCTTACAATTCCTGAAGGAACTCAGTCAGGAACAGTATTCAGAATTAAAAATAAGGGATTTAAGAATGTAAGAGGATTCGGAAAAGGTGATATGCTTGTTACAGTCATAGCGGAAATACCTACAAAACTTTCAAGGTCACAGAAGGATGCTCTTGAAAAACTGAGTTTTGATGATAAACAGTTTGTTAAACAGAAAGAATTTAAGGAAAAACTATAAATGAAGTACAAAACAATTACAGTTTCGACAACTCATAACGATGCCGACCTCGTCTCATCTGCAATGTTTGATGCAGGCGCGGGCGGTGTTTCCATTTTAGATAAACAGGATTTTCTTGATCTTATCAAATCTGATATTATCTGGGATTATGTGGATGAATCAGTTCTTCTCCAGAGTGATGAGGTCAAAGTATCTACAATCTGTGAAGAAAACGATAATCTATTCGTTCAGAATCTTGAAAATATACTTAAAAACATGCATGAATTAGGTGGTCTTTCATATGGTGAAATCCTGGTCGGCGAGATTGAATCTATGGACTATGAAAATGAATGGAAAAAATACTATAAACCTATTAAGACAAAGTTCATTACAATAGTTCCTACATGGATTAAATACAACAAAGATCCTGATGAAAAGATAATGAGACTTGATCCGGGTATGGCATTCGGAACGGGTGAGCATGCAACTACAAGAATGTGCCTGGAACTTATGAATGTTGAAGGGAAAAAATGTATAGATGTCGGTTGCGGAAGCGGTATTTTAGGTATTGCAGCATCACTTTGCGGGGCTGAATCAGTTTATCTTTGTGATATTGACCAGCAGGCGGTTGATTTTGCAATAGCAAATGCTGCTCTTAATAATGTTGATGTTACAATTGAAAAAGCAGATCTTATTGAAAAAGACATTAAAGCAGATTTCATTTTTGCAAATATTACTGCTGATATCCTTATGAGATTTTCTAAATCCATCGGTAATCATCTTAATGATGGCGGTGAAATTGTCTTAAGCGGTATTATTAACTCACGACTTGATGAAGTAATTGAATGCTATGAAAAAGCCGGTTTCAAAGTTACTGACAGAATGGCAATTGATGACTGGAGAGCTATTAAGATTATAAGAAAGTAATGGAAATTAGAAGATTTTTTGTTTCGGAAAATGATATAAAAGACGGGATTATCACTGTCAGTGGTGATGAATTTCTACATATGACAAAAGTCCTCAGATATAAGGTAGGCTATAAAGCATTTGTTTGCTGCAATGATGGTTATGAACATGACTGCACAATAACAGAAATTAACAAAAATTTTGCTTTACTGAAAGTAAACGAAAGCAGACTTGTCGATAAAAAGAACATTAAACTTACTCTTTTTGCCGGAATTCTGAAGAATAATAAACTGGATTTTGTGATTCAGAAAGGCGTAGAACTCGGAGTCGATAAAGTAGTTCCGTTTTTAAGTGCATATTCAGCTGAGACAAAGTTCTCAAAAGAAAGAGCCGATAAAATTGCCATCGATGCTGCGAAGCAGTGTGGCACAGCTTATTTAACTGAAGTATCTGAGATGATTTCATTTGAAAATCTCACAGACAAAATCGAAGATTTTGATACCGTGCTTCTTGCTTATGAAAACGAAACTAACAATTCTCTTAAAAATACAAAAATTGAGGGCAAGAATATAGCCGTGATAGTAGGACCTGAGGGTGGATTCAAAGTGGAAGAAATGAGAAAAATTCAGTCCTGCGGTGCAAAAATAATCACACTTGGCAAAAGAATATTAAGGGCAGAAACAGCCAGCATTGTGCTTTCGACACTTGTTCTAGATAAACTAGGGGAATTAGATTATGAATAATAGTCCGTCTATTTCAATTGTTACTCTGGGTTGCAAGGTAAATCAGTATGACACTGATGCGATGCTGCATGTCTTTAAAGAAGCAGGTCTTAAGGTCAGTGAAGGCCTGGTTCCTGCTGATATTTATATAATAAATACATGTGCTGTAACCCAGGAAGCCGAGAAAAAATCAAGACAATGCATTTCAAGAATAAGAAAAGTCAATGAAAAAGCTTATATTTTTGTCTGTGGCTGTGCTTCTCAGAACAATTTCAGTCAGTTTTCAAAAGATGGTGTTCATCATATTATCGGTACAGACGGTAAAGTAGCTCTTGCCAAACAGATGGCCGAAGATATACGAACAGGGATTTATACATACACAAAACTAGTTGATGACGAAAGTTTTACTATCTCAAATGAATATGAGGATAATGACGGTGTATGCAATCTCAAAACAAGGCATTTCATCAAAGTTCAGGACGGATGCAACAATTTCTGTTCATACTGTCTGATTCCGTATGTAAGAGGAAGATCCAGATCAAGAAGCATTGAAAGCATAAAAAGAGAAATTAACGAAGTAAAAGACGATGTAAAAGAAATAATTGTCACCGGAATTAATCTGTCTGCATACGGTTTGGATATTAATTCTTCATTAGAAGAATTACTTCTAGCAATTTCAAAATACTCAATGAGAGTAAGACTTGGTTCGCTTGAGGTCAGGGTTATTACTGAATCTTTGTTAAAAGCAACAAAGAAAATTAAAAATTTCTGTCCTCATTTCCATCTGTCTCTTCAGAGCGGTTCGAATAAAGTTCTTAGGGAAATGAACCGTCATTATACATCAGATGAATATTACAATGCGGTCAAACTTATAAGGGAATACTATCCTGATGCTGCAATTACAACAGATATAATTGTCGGATTCCCGACAGAAACCGAAGAGGATTTTAATAATTCAGTTGAATTTGCTAAAAAAGTTGCATTCGCGGATATACATGTTTTCCCGTATTCTTCAAGAAAAGGCACTGTGGCTGGAAAATTAAAAGTTCTTTCTCCTGAGATTGTTGAAAACAGAGCTAAAATTATGGCAGGAGTTAAAGCTGAACTCATACATAATTATCTTTCAAAGCAGATAGGAATTTCATGCAGGGTTCTGTTTGAGACTGAAGAAAACGGCATATGGGTAGGACATACACCTAATTACATTAAAATTTATTCACCTATAGGTGAACATAATACAATAAGAACAATAATCCCATCTAAATTCTATGAAGATGGACTTATGTAAGGAGATAATATGTTAAACGATAACTGTATTTTCTGTAAGATAATCAAAGGGGAAATTCCTTCAACAAAAATTTATGAAGATGATGATATGCTTATCATTAAAGATCTTAATCCACAGGCAAAAATCCATTATCTTTTACTTCCTAAGGAACATTATGCAAATATTCTTGAAATGACTGAAGAACAGTCTGTGAAACTTGCTAAATGTATTAAAAAACTTTCAACAATGGTTGATGAACTTGGTCTTGAAGAAGGATTCAGATTAATATCCAATAAGGGTAAGTACGGATGTCAGTCTGTTGAGCATCTTCATATTCACATTCTCGGCGGCAATCAGCTAGCTGATAAAATGTGCTAATTAATGAAAGTCACAGAGTTCCATAAATCACGTCTTTCATCTGAAGAGAAAAAACTGTATGAGTTTTTATACAGTCAGGTAAAGTCCGGAAATTTTACTATTTCTTTTGACGGATACTCTCTTGAGAGTATTCAGTTATGTTATGAAGCTCTATATCTTGACCACACCGAACTTTATTACCTTCCGTATGATGCTCTTATTGAACAGGATGAAGAAACATGCAACGGGAAAACCACACTGAAATCAAAAATAACACTGAAAAAGATTTACTCCGATAAATTGTGTGAGGAAATCATCAAACGTTTTAATCTGGCTGTTAAACGCATTAAATCAATAATTCCGGAAGGCGCCGGTGAGCTAGAAACAGAAATAGCCATTATTAAATATATCCACAGGATATGTTATTCCGATATTGATAATGAATATAATCAGAATGCAGCTTCTGTTCTTGCATTCGGCAAAGCACAGTGCAGTGGATATGCCAAAGCGATGTCACTTTTATTGAACAGGTTCGGAATTGAGGCATTTGTTGTTGCCGGAGAAGTCCTTTCGTCCGACTTTACTTATGTTCCTCATGCATGGAATATCGTAAAGATTGATAATAGATATTATCAGCTTGATATTCTTTACGGACAGGAGATGAGACTTATTAAGTATAAAATGGATCTCGAGTTCTTTAATATAAATGATGATAAAATGAAAAGAACCCACAAGTGGGATTCTTCCTATCCGGTTTGCAGTGACGAGAGATTCCTTTCGTTCAGGGAACCGGTAAAACTTGATAACAAACCTGTCAGACTTATAAAACGAGGCTGATTACCGAAACAATAAGTGTGATAAGTGAGATCACAGCTACTGAAATGAGGATTACTTTTATAAGTTTTCCTTCTTTTTTTGCTTTTTTCTTTATTTCATCAAGTTCTTTCTCAAGATATTTGACTGAATTTAGGGATTCTTTTATGGATTCTTCTGCTGATTTGATAAGATTTTCGCAGTTTGAAATAATCTGCGCTGCTTTTTCGCTGAAATTATCTTTTATATCCTCAATGTTTTTAATAGCTCCGAGAATTGAATTTTTTGTTTCATCAGAAAAAGAATTTATGATTTCTTTTGTGTTTTTTACCTGGTCATCAATTGTGAGCGTTGAATCCGATGCTGCTTTTTTTACAGCATTAATTGTGTCCTCGAGTTTTGAAATCAGGTCACTTGAATTTGTTACATTGGATTTGAATTTGTTAATTTCGTTTACCAGGTTATCGATTTCGAATGCCATATTATCCTCTGAATATATTATTTCCGATTATTGATACTATATAATAGTATACCATATCTTTCTCATGTGTCAGATATAATTTATTAAGAACTTCCTCAAGTGTGAAATATTCAGTTAACACTGATATTATGTTGAGTTTGGTTTCAATGTCTTTATCATGAAAGAGCGGGGCAGTGTTAATAAGAATTTCCTTACGTTCATTCTCATCCGAATTATTCATTATTCGTTTGAGCCTTCTGGTATCCGTGTTAGAAAGTTTTACGGAGTTGTAGATAAAAGTAAATAAGTCCAGTTTTTGAGAATATTCGTTTTCAAGTGCCGCCTGTATATTGCTGATGACATCCGTGTTTGTTATTTGGGATGCAGCATTGAAAATTTCACTTAATGAATAATCATTTGCAGCTGCAGAATTTTTCTGAATATTAAGGATTGATAATGAGAAATATCTGTTAATCTCTTTAGAGATTAGATTATTGTCAGAATTCGAAGTTTCAAGAAACTCAAGCATATCAAGATACTGTTCTCTGTGATAATAGAGAAGCTGTGAATAATACCATTTTGTATAGTGCTTAATAAGTTCCTTAAATGTTCTTGAGTGCTTGATTTCAGTCACTGTTGTCCTGTGATTCCCCATTTTGGATATGTAATCAATGGTGAACTGAACTGCTGTTTCTATATCGGGTTTGACTTTTCCAGGATCAACATAAAATGTTATAACACGGTTTATTTCGTCTATTCTGTCATAATACCATCCGTAAATGTAACCGGTTCTGAACAGTATATAGAGATATCTTGTAATTCTGGATATTTCGGATTTGAAATTTTTATTCTCATCAATTCTGTATGAGATTCTTCCGTCTTTGTTAAGGGAATCAATTGTTTCCATCATCTTAAATACGTTTCTTTCAAGAGATTCTCTTTTTTCAATATGTCCGAAAAGTTTCGATATGATGACACTGCCTTTTTCGGATAATTTGTCATCGTTATAAAGTTCTGTCAGTTTTTCTGCACTGACCGATCTGTCAAGGATAGGGTAATCTTTAATATCAAAATTATCTCTGCCAAGGTAACATATAAGAGATGTACTCTCTCCGATATTTCTTGCTGCTCGTCCTATTTCCTGAATGTACTGTCCTTTCGACAGAGGAGCCCCGACATGAATAATATTGTTAATTCTAGGAAGATTGATGCCGACACCGAATTTTTCTCCGCATATAATTGCATTGGTATCGCCTTTGATAAAATCATGATAAGAAGAGAATCTGTTTCCTGAAAGGTCAACATTATTTCTGGTCTCATCTGATAAAAGGCTGTATAATCTGCTTCCTTCTTCCGGAGTTTTGGTAAAAATGATGGTACGCTTATCAGAATCATCAGATGAAATTGCTTCAATTTCTTTAGAAATTGATGAGAATATCTCATCTTCTGTTGATTTCTTTTCGAATCTGAAACTGAATAATGAATTTTTTAGAGCAACAGGGCAGTAGACAGAGTCAGTCTCAATTCCTATCTGCTGTCTGATGTCGTTAATTACTCGGTAATTAGCAGTACCTGTAAAGCATATTTTGCCCTGATCCGAAAGGAATTCGTTCAGATTATATGATAGCATCAGATATTCAGGTCTGAAGTCATGGCCCCAGTTGGATATGCAGTGAACTTCATCTAGAATTATTCCTCCTACAGTATGAGTGAAATTCAGTTTTATCATTCTGCAGAGAAGGTCTCTGTTCAGAAAAGCCTTTGGGGTAAGGAATGTCAGTTTGTTTGACGGAATATAATCCGAAAAATCCATTTCATATGTGATTTGTGATACATCATCGATGTCATGGAACAGTTTAAGATTCCTTATCTGATCACTGATCAGAAGAACAGTAGGATTTACCACAAATACAGGACAGGATTTCAGATATGCGGCAAAATAGTATATAAGTGATTTGCCTCCTCCGACCGGAAGTATTGAAACAGAATTTTTCATACCGGAATTCAAGATATTGATAAGGCACTCTTTCTGTCCAGGGAGGAATGTGTCAAATCCGAAAAGGACATCCAAGAGAATGTAGAGATTTTTCTCGTTTTTCTCACTGATATTATATAAAAGTTGACTTTCATTCCACTGAATTCTTGTAAAAGTTTCTCTTGATGAGGCATTTTCTGTATGTATTCCGTTATCGGATATATTTATCCCGTTTTCACTGAAATCAATTTTTAACGGTTCGAATTTAATTAAAGCAAGATCAGCGATTGTTTCACTGTATCTGTTTATCTCGTATACAGCAGCATCGATTACCATTCGGTCGGAATTTTCCGAAAATGTAAGTGTATTTTCAGCATCATAATTGTTTTTGATGAGTTCGAGTATTAAAATCTCATATCTGAGAACATCTGAAAATGAAATTTCCTGTCTTATTTTTTTCTCAAATTCTTTAATAAATACTGATTTTACAGGATTTATGCTTCGTTGAAGCATACCTAATACGACAGCATATATTCCGGCATATCGGTTTTTACATATTTCCTGTTCTTCTATGTTTTTTATGGTGAATCCGAAATCTTTTCTGTTTGCTCCGCAAGGGCAGTACCATTTTAAAGCTTTCTGAGGCTTTTTTAAGACTGTTGGCTTAAGTTTCAGGTTAACTATCGGTTCATCTTCTTTTGTTCCTTTATCATCTATCTGGGGAATTGTTCTTTCTGCAAAAACATTGGCATAAAATTCATAAAGGACGTCTTCAAATTTCTTATCTATGCAGTGTCTTACGGCAAAAGAGTGAATGAGATTTGATATGCCGTTTCTGTCTGATTTTTTGAGTCCTGAAATTTTTAAGTGAAGTTCATCACGGTTCGCAGTTACGATAAGATTTGTAAGGGGAATGTCATTCTCGCTTAAATCAAGAATTAATGCCCTGAATTGTTTTATATTGAAGATGATTCCAGGGTGGTCATCCAGATATTTAGATACTCTTCCTGATAATGTCATAATCTGTAATTTGCTAACAATTTTGTGTCATAAGAAAGAGCCAGTGATATATCGTCACCGCTTCCTTTCTTAGAAAGGACAGGTAAATCTTCCTCAAGTCCCGCTCTTACTGCTTCCGGATCCTGACTGTTTATATCCGATAATATTTCCTTAATTGTGTCTGTGAAGTAGTCATCATTTATAAAAGAATTTCTGAAACCGTCAGATGTCAGAATCATGGCTGCAGGGGAAGCAAACCCGTAAGAATGTCTGAAATTTGATATTGCATCTTTCTGGCATATTGATGTTGTGAACTGAAAATGAATATTTTCATCTTCAGGAACGGGCTGGGTGAGACCTCTTTTGTCAAGAATAAGTGCATTCCCGTCTCCGAGCTGCAGAATTAAATAAAAATCTTTTGTTATGACCCCGGCTATAAAAGTGGTCCCGTAAATATTTGCGTAGTCGCTGATAGTGAGGGAAGAAGTGTACTCATCTCTGTCTTTTTCCTTAAGATGAGTCATTTCCTCAACAGACAGAGGATAGGAATCAAAATCTTTTTTTGTTTCCTCATTCCATCTGTAAATTATATGTTCTTTTAGATGTCTGATTTGTTTATCTAATTCTAAAGAATTAGTTTCTAAAATTTTAGGATTGTTATAAATGAACTCCTTTATAGCTTCGACTGCAATACTGCATGCGATTTTTGAACCTTTGTCGCTTCTGAAATGATGTTCTGAACCATGTCCGTCACAAACTGATATGACAGCCATTTTAGAATCTGAAAAGAAGGCACTTGCATCCTGGCATATGCCTTCACCATGTGAGTATCCTTTTACGGATACGGCAAATCCCTGATATTTTCTACCAGTTATCATTTTCTGTATCGATTAATTCTTCTTTGAAATCAGTAACCTGCTCGGCAAAATCTTCCTGTTTTGTTGAGGCTTCTTCGCCGGCATTTGAACTCTTGCTTCCGATCTTGGATGCAGTTACTGACACAAATCTGATAACTTTCTTTAAAGCTTCAGGGGAGTGAACATTCATAACAGTTTCACTGTTACCAGTAAACTCTGCAAGCATTGATTTGTCTGCATCATCACCGATTGCAACTGCTGCCTTAAGAGCATATTTGAACCAGTTATTCTTCTTTAACTGGTCAAGATACTTTTTATAGTCATCTGTAGGGGCACCATCAGAAAGAAGGAAAATAGCAGGTGCATATGAACCTGAAATATCCTGCATATACTGCTGTCTTGACATCTTTTCATTGAGTTTTTTGAATGCTTCACCCATTTCTGTAACGCCGCCGGCCTCTACATAGTGCCACTTAAAGTCATTGACATCAACAGGGTCCTGATACATCCAGTCTGCTCCTGTGGAAAAATTAAGTGCAGCAACTTTGATAAGCGCATCAGTGTTACTGTTGGATATTTCCTTAAGTTCAGGTAATACTCCTTCAATTGCATCATTTACTTCTCCGATTTTGGATCCGTGCATACTTCCTGATGTATCAATAAGGAAAAACAGAACCATAGTTCTTCTTGCAATGCCTTCAATACCTTCGCGATCAAATCTACCCATAATGTACTCCTAAATGATTATTCCAGTTTTGTCTTTAAAATATATTTTAACATCTTTTGCGATTATTACCACACCATTAGTCCCGATTTCTTCCTCTCTTCCGTCAGGATATACCGATTTCCATGAATAAGGGGATATATTCCTGATGCCCCAAAGAGACGGATTTTTCTTGTTCTGCAGCACTTCTCCTGCTATATCAAAAAGACTTCCTCCGTTTATGGTCTGGAACATGTAAATCTTTGATTTAGGGAATAGTAGTATACTGCTTTTATCAACATTTAAAGTTAATGGCCTCACTATTTTTGTGCCGCATTCCATGCACTTAAGTTTAGTATCATCCTCATCAAATGTGTTCTCGCATCCGCATGAGCATGTAACTGTGTAGTCCCTTAATTTCAGAAGAATCTGAAGCCATTCTCTTTCTGTCAGTCTTTCCTCGCGGTCCTTAATTCCTTTGGTGAAGACCTTAGTGAATGCATCACGGAAGAACTTAGGGTAGGTCTCCCATAAGACTATTACATTGTTGTGAATTCCTTTGACTGGCTTGTTTGAATGATTATCAGGGTCAAAACAGAATACCGGATTTTCGCCGAAAAGTTCTTTTTCTATCTGTTCGGTTAGACAGCAGTAGGAACATGTTTTTGCACCTTCAAGAGGATGTCCTCTGAAGAAATGCATAAATAATACCACTGCTAGTGAAAATCTGTCAGTCAGTACATTAGGCCTTGATTTGCCCATAACTATCTCAGGTGCCATGTATCTTGATTTTCCGTCAACCCCGACATTTTCTCCGTATGGAGCAACGTTGTCATTGTCGCATATCAGCACTTCTCCGTTATCAGGATTGATGAAAAAGTTTCCGTCATTAAGGTCTTGATATGAATATCCTTTTGAGTGCAGTGTAAGGAATGAGTTGACAAGTCTTATGGCTGATTCTATTACGGTAATATCATTTTTAAAATTTGCAATACAGTTCAGAAACAGACCGAATTCTTTATATTCCTTTGGCCTTAATTTCATTAGATATCCGAAACTGCCAAGCTGTGATGATTTTTCTGTTATGAAAAGAGGCCATAAAAATTCACCTTTAGGTGAACCGTTGAGAACATTATTTTCAAGATTTGCATAGAATCTTCCGGGATTTTTCAGGTTTTTGTAAAAATACCACTTGAGTGCATAGTAAGAATCTTCATACCTTACTTTGTAAACCACACCTTGTCCGCCTTCACCAAGCTGTTCGATAATCTCAGCATAGGATCCGCCGCGAATTTTTACTTTAGTTCCCTTTCTGAGATATTTCATTTCCGTCTAATTTTTTCTGAATAAGTTTCTGTGCCGCTGTAATTTTAAGTCTCAGATTTTCAACTTCAGCCGAATTGTCTTTCAGAACTTTTGTAAGTGCGGAATTTTCCTCTTCGACTTTTGAAAGTTCTGTTTTCAACAGAACAAGTTCCGTCTTTGCCTGAGCGATTTTATCTTCACGTTCGGCAATCTCGTCTCTTAACTGACGAGGGTTATCCGGCTCTTTGGAACTTATGATCTTTTCATTGTCGTCAATTTTCTGTTTAAGGGTAATAATTCTGTGCTGACAGTCTGAAAGTTTTTCAAAATTATAAAAATCCGAATTTTCAATTTTGGAAATCTGGAATTCAATATCACGTATATAATAATTGAAGGCACTTTTGATGACTTCGATATCCATATCGTCTATTGTTATTGTTTTTGAACCGCCATTATCCATATTAACTTCATTTTAGCATCAGCATCTTTACTTGTAAAGATTCATATGCGCCCGCTTTGATAAATTATTTAACTAAAATGCTTTATAAAGGAGAGGGTTTTGGTTATAATTAGACTGATGGATTACGCAAAGGTTTATGATTTACTTAAAAATCAGCACAAAGATGCTCACTGTGAACTAAACTTCGGTTCGGTTTTTCAGTTAATTGTTGCTGTTGTTTTGTCGGCACAGTGTACCGATAAAAGGGTAAACCAGGTAACGGAAGAATTATTCAGGGCAGCATCTGAACCTGAAGATTTTGTCAGGATGCCTCAGGAAGAACTTGAAAAAAGAATCTTTTCATGCGGGTTCTATCATAATAAAGCAAAATCAATAAAGTCACTGAGTCAGTCAATTATTGATCTCGGTTATATTCCGGACACGGTCGAAGGTCTTATGAAACTTCAGGGTGTTGGAAGAAAAACCGCTAATGTCGTTTATTCTGTTGCATATGGCGGAAACGCCATAGCGGTAGATACCCATGTCTTCAGGGTTTCAAACAGAATAGGAATTGCCGACGGCAGGACTCCATATGATGTTGAAAGTCAGTTAATGGAACATTTCCCTGAAGAAAACTGGTCGACACTTCATCATTTACTGATTTTCCACGGCAGGTATGTATGTCATTCCCAGAAACCTGACTGTGAAAACTGTTCACTGAAAAATATTTGTAAGGAATATAAAAAATGAAAGACTACGAAATTGTTAAAAAAAGAAAACTCGCTGCAAATGTTGATGAATACACAGTGTTTGCTCCGATGGTAGCAAAGCACTGCCTGGCCGGTCAGTTCATTATACTCAGAACTGACGATAATGGTGAAAGAGTCCCTTTCACAATCTGCGACTATTCAAGAGAAAAGCAGACAGTTTCAATCCTTGTTCAGGAAGTAGGTTATACTACGTATAAACTTTCAACGATGAATGAGGGCGATGCACTTCATGACTTTGTCGGACCGCTTGGTAATCCTACAGATTTATCAAAATACAAAAATGTTCTCCTTGTCGGCGGTGGCATAGGGTCAGCTGTTATCTATCCTCAGGCAAAATCACTTTTTGCTAAAGGTCAGAATGTTGATGTGGTTGTCGGAGCAAGAAACAAGGATCTTCTTATGTATACAGATGAATTCAGAGCTAACTGTTCAAATCTTTATCTTATAACCGATGACGGTTCCTCAGGTAAAAAAGGGTTTGTTACTGATATGATAAAAGAACTCTCGCAGGAAAAATCTTATGACTGTGTTTTTGCTGTCGGTCCGCTCCCGATGATGAGAGGAGTCTGCAACCTTACTAAGGAACTCGGAATTGAAACAATTGTTTCAATGAATTCAATGATGGTAGACGGAACAGGAATGTGTGGCTGCTGCAGACTTACTGTTGACGGAAAAACAAAATATGCATGTATAGACGGTCCTGAGTTCAACGGACACCAAATTGATTTTGATGAAGCAATCTCAAGATCAAAGATTTATAAAGAACATGAACACGAATGTATGATTAGAGGAGGGTTAAACTGATGGATAATAAACTCAGAAACTCAATGCCTGCCCAGAAACCGGAAGAGAGAATTAAAAATTTTGAAGAAGTAGCACTCGGCTTTACTGAAGATTTAGCATATCTTGAAGCATCAAGATGTCTGAACTGTAAAAATGCACCATGCATGAACGGATGCCCGGTTAATGTAAAGATTCCTATGTTCATTCAGAAAATCAAGGAAAAGGATCTTGAAGGCGCTGCAGCAATTATCGGTCAGGACAATAATCTTCCTGCTATCTGCGGAAGAGTATGCCCGCAGGAAAATCAGTGCGAGAATTTCTGCGTAAGAAAAGAAAAACTCGGTGGTTCTGTTTCAATAGGTTATCTTGAGAGATTTGTTGCTGATTATGCTTTATCTTTAGATAAAAAACCGGCTGAAATTAAGAAAATCGGTAAAAAGGTTGCAATTGTAGGCGCCGGTCCTGCAGGACTTTCCTGTGCATCAGACCTTGCAAAAGCTGGGGTTGATGTGACAATATTCGAAGCTCTTCATGAAGCAGGCGGTGTTCTTATTTACGGTATACCAGAATTCAGACTTCCAAAAGAACTTGTCAAAAAAGAAATAGCTAATATCAAAGCACTCGGCGTAAAGATTAAAACGAATGTGGTTATCGGTAAATCATTATTCATTGATGAACTTCTTGATGAATATGACAGTGTCTTTATCGGCTCAGGTGCAGGACTTCCGATGTTCCTCAGAATTCCTGGTGAAAATCTCAACGGAGTATATTCGGCAAATGAGTATCTTACACGAGTTAATCTCATGAAAGCATTTAAGGAAGATGCAATCACTCCGATTCTTCACGGCAAAAAAGTTATCGTAGTAGGAGCCGGAAACGTTGCAATGGACAGCGCAAGAACCGCAAGACGACTCGGTGCCGAAGTTCATGTTGTATACAGAAGATCAAGACAGGAAATGCCTGCAAGAAAAGAAGAGATAGCTCATGCTGAGGAAGAAGGAATTATTCTCGACATGCTTAATAATCCGGTTGAAATTATCGGTGAAGAAGGACATGTAAAAGCTGTTAAATGTATAAAAATGGTTCTTGGTGAGCCTGATGAAAGCGGAAGAAGAAGTCCTGTTCCTGTTGAGGGAAGTGAATTCATAGTTGAAGCTGATGAGGTAATTGTTGCACTCGGAACCACACCGAATCCTATTATCAAAAACAGTATGCCGTCCCTTGAAACAACAAAGAAAGGCACTCTTGTGGCAGATGAAAACGGAAAGACAAATATAGACAGACTGTATTGCGGCGGAGATGTGCAGACAGGCGCAGCAACAGTTATACTTGCTATGGGTGCAGGTAAGAAAGCAGCAAAAGCAATACTTAATGACCTTACAAAGTAAGAATTATGGCAAATGCATTTTTAGATTACGTTAAAATATTTATCAAAGCCGGAAACGGCGGTGATGGAAAAGTATCCTTTCACAGGGAAAAGTTTGTTCCTAACGGCGGACCGGACGGTGGTGATGGAGGAAACGGTGGTGACGTTGTTTTCGTTGCTGATAATAATGTTGACACTCTTATAGATTTCAAATTTCAGAAATTCTACAGAGCAGAAAACGGTGAAAACGGTTCAGAAAAAAACTGTACCGGTAAATCAGCACCTAATCTCGTTATCAGAGTTCCTGTAGGAACCATCATAAAAGACACAGAGACCGGCAAAGTTGTTGCCGACCTGTTTGATGACGGAGAAGAATTCCTTGCTCTTAAAGGCGGCAGAGGCGGTAAGGGCAATGCAAGATTCATTCATGCCCAGCGTCAGGCACCGACATTTTCACAGTTAGGTGAAAAAACTGAAGAGCATCAGGTAACACTTGAACTTAAGACAATTGCGGATGTAGGACTTGTCGGATTCCCGAATGTAGGTAAATCCACACTGCTCAGCGTTCTGACATCGGCAAAACCTAAAATTGCCAACTATCACTTCACAACAATAAATCCGAATCTCGGTGTAGTTAAAATGTATGATGACAGTTTTGTCATTGCTGATATTCCGGGTCTTATTGAAGGAGCAAGCGAAGGCGCCGGACTCGGACATTATTTCTTAAGACATATCGAAAGAGTTAGACTGATTGTCCATATCGTTGACATAGCAGGTTCAGAAGGAAGAGATCCTGTGGATGATTACAATAAAATCAATAACGAACTTGCAAAATACAGCGAGAAATTAGCAGAGATTCCTCAGATTGTTGTCGCAGGAAAAGCTGATTTACTGTATGATACTGATGTAATCAGTAAATTTGAAAAATCAATAGGCAAGAAAGTCTATACAATATCATCCGTTACAAGAGAAGGACTTGATGAACTTCTCAAAGTAATGAAGGAAAAAGTGGATGAACTTCCTCCTCCGAAGAGAATTGAAAAAGATGAAGATTTTGAACTTGAGGAGAAACAGGATCAGAAGTATACCATTTCAAGACTTGATGACGGTTCATTCTTCGTTGACGGCGGTCTTGTTGACTTCCTTATCCAGAATGTCACTATTTCATCTGATGATTCGTTCGCTTTCTTCCAGAAAGTATTAAAGGACCGTGGCGTCATTTCAGATTTAAAGAAACGCGGAATGAAAGAAGGTGACACCGTCATAATCGGTGACATTGAATTTGAATGGATGGACTAAATAATTAATGAAAACTCTTGTATTCGGGGGCGCATTTGATCCTCCACACAAAGAACATGTGAATATTTGCATCAATGCAATGAAAGAACTGGGCTGTGAAAGACTGGTTATTGTTCCTACTATGGATCCGCCTCATAAAAATAAAGGGTTTCTTTCATTTAAAGACAGATGCTGCCTTATAGAAAAAGCATTTGATGGCATTAATTTCCTTATTGATGACATTGAAAATGTAAGGGGAAAAGACAATTATACCTGCAGAGTCCTTCCGATCCTCAAAGAAAAATACGGAGATATAGTTTTCTTAATCGGCGGAGACAGTTTTGAATATTTTGATACGTGGTATCATCCTGAATTAATTACGGAAATCGCTCCTATTGCTGTTTGCGGAAGGGAAGGTTTTGATGATCTCAATCTTACAAAAAATAAAATGACCGAGAAATTCGGCGGAGATTTTATAATCATAGATTATAAAGGTAAGGATATATCTTCTTCTATGATTAAGGCAAAGCTTTTAATGCAGGAAAATCCCAAAGAACTTCAGGAATCAGTTCTAGATTATATCCATGAAAACCATTTATATGAAGATTACAAATGGATGGTCGATAAACTCATGACTTACCAGTCAGATGATCTCTTTAACCACAGTAAGTTTGTTGTTAAAAGATCGGTTGACTTTAATTCAAAACATAATCTTAAACAGAATTTCACTAAGGTCTTCCTTGCGGCACTTCTTCATGATAATGCAAAACAGAGGCCGTCTCTTGACGGATTTAATGTTCCTGAGGATGCAGTCGGGACAAAGGTTCTCCATCAGTTCCTAGGTGCAGAAAAAGCAAGACGTGACTTCGGTATCGAAGATGAGGAGATTTTAAGTGCAATAAGGCATCATACAACAGCAAAAGAAAATATGACTATGCTTGAAAAGCTTATTTATACCGGAGACAGCCTTTCTGATGACAGGGAATACGGAGAAATACCAAAATTAAGGGAAATAGCCATTAAGGATTTTAACGAGGGCTTCCTGGCAATACTTAAACATACATATGATAAACTGATAGCAGAGGGCAGGCCGATATATCCGCTCACCCTTGAAGCTGTAAAATATTATTTATAACGGAGTGAATATGGATTCTAAAGAATTAAAAGATTTTATCTGCGAAAAACTTGATGAGAATTTCGGGAAAGACATCACAGTACTTGACGTACAGAAACTTACAGTTGAAACAGATTACTATGTAATTTGTTCGGCAAAATCTGTTAGACAGGTTTCAGCACTTGCAGATCTTATAAAAGATAAGTGTGAAGATGCCGGTGCAAAAGCTGCACACTACGACATTCAGAATGGTTCAAAATGGGCTGTTGTAGACTTCGGTGATGTAATTTTGCACGTTTTCAATGACGAAACAAGACTTTTCTATTCACTTGAAAAGCTCTGGGCAAACGGGGAAAATGTTGAAAAATACGAGCCAAAATTCAAAAAATAAAAGAAAACAATTCTAAAAATCACAGATTATTAAAATAGTCTGATGATTTTTGGTTAAATTATCACAAATACTTACTTATAATAATTGACCTTAAATATTCAATGGTCTATTATTTAGATGTTTCAGGGCGAGGTGTAATTCCTCACTGGCGGTAAAGTCCGCGAGCCGTAAGGCACGATTAGGTGAAATTCCTAAACCAACAGTACAGTCTGGATGAAAGAAACTAATTTTGCCTTGGAATACCGAGGCTTTTTTTATGGAATATAACATCAAAGACAAGTTCAGAAATTTTAAAAGCGGTAGATATTCTGCATCATATCTTGCAAAGATTGCAATTCTTACAGCATTATCTTTTATACTGTATGCATTCGGAAAATTCAATCTTCCTGTAATCTTTCCGTCATTCCTTGAAATTCAGATATCTGAGCTCCCGGCTCTTCTTGCCGGATTTTCAATGGGACCACTGAGCGGATGCATTGTAATTGTGCTTAAGTGTTTATTCAAATTTCCTCTTTCATCAACTCAGTTTGTAGGGGAAGCTACTGATATTTTACTCGGAATAGCATTCGTTCTTCCGGCATCCTTAATATATCATATTAAAAAAGACAAAAAACATGCTGTAATTGGTCTTGTTTCAGGAGTAATTCTTACAACGCTAATAGCAATATTAGTGAACAGGTTCATTTCTATTCCGTTCTACGTAACACTTTATTTTAACGGCAACTTTGACATCATTGTATCAATTGTCCAGCCGCTTTACAAAGATGTCACTATGGACACATTCTACAAGTACTATCTTCTTGTCGGAGTTTTACCTTTTAACCTCTTAAGAGGTATAATAGTCAGCGTACTGACATTCGTCTTATACAAGAGACTGTCAAAAATTCTTCACTGGGACGGACATTCGATGAAAAAACAGACCGGAATATCAGGGACCTATGAATCTTCTGACATTGAGGACACATATTCTATCGCTGCAATGGTTGAGAAAACTTTAAACGGAGGGGAAATTATCCTTCTTGAAGGAGATCTTGGAGCAGGCAAGACAACTTTTACAAAAGGACTTGCAAAAGCTCTCGGAATCGAAGATGAAGTCACAAGCCCGACGTTCACGATTCTCAATATTTATGAAGACGGAAGGCTTCAGCTTAACCATCTTGATATGTACAGAATTGAATCAGAGGACGAACTTTATGAACTCGGAATTGAGGAAACAACATTTAATAACGGAATAACCGTTATTGAATGGAATAAGTATACTTCCTTGACAGGGAGGATTATTAGTGTCAAAATCAACTACGTTGATGATAATACAAGAACTTTTATAATTGAGGACTCAAAAGATAAAAATGTCAAAGGCAATCGCAATTGATACAACAGCCACAGATCTTATCATTGTTTATACTGACGGGAACAAGTCAGTATCTTCCGTAATAGATATCGGTAAGAGTGGTCATTCATCTGTTCTTATACCATCAATTAAGGAACTGCTTAAGAAAGCTGAAACAGACATCAGTGAAATAGACACTGTAGGTGTTGTTATCGGACCTGGTTCATTTACAGGAATAAGAATCGGTGTATCAGGACTTACGGCTATTGCATTTGCAAATACCTGTAAAAGAGTTGCAGTCACTTCTTTTGAACTGATTGCTCTTAACAGAGGAAAGATAACTGCAGCAGTTGATGCCGGTCACGGAAACTTATATGTTGCCTTTTGTGAAGACGGTAAAATCACAGGCACCAGGTTTGTTGAAAATGGCGAGGAATTTGACAGGACAAATCTTGTATTTGAGACCAAAACTGACAGGGCTGAATCTTTGATTCAGATTGTTAACCGTAAAATATCAGATCAGGACTATGTCAGCATATTCGAACCATATTATATGAGAAAGTCACAGGCCGAAAGAGAGAAAGATGAGATTTGAAAAATTAAAATATGTCCATCTTTCACAGATGGTAAAAATTGAAGAGGAAGCCTTCGATACTCCGTGGTCTGAAAGAATGTTTATTCCTGAAGTGGAAGATCCGAACGCCCATTATCTTGTCGGGGTTCGTGGTGATAACGAAGTTATTTGCTATGGCGGATTTCATGCTGTTTTTGATGAAGCCCACATTACAAATATAGCAGTCAGAGCTCAGGACAGAGGACACGGCTATGGCAAATTTCTTCTTGATGAACTTATAAAAGAAGCTGAATCCCTGGGATGTGTCAATATCACATTAGAGGTAAAAGTCACGAACGAAAAGGCAATAAGATTGTATTCGGAATTCGGATTTATACCTGCAGGGGTCAGACTGAAATATTATCCGGGTGGCATTGATGCACTTATCATGTGGAGAAGACCGGATAAAAGCAATGAAAACAGTAAAAAGTGAGGATACACAATGGCAAAAATCAAAATGACAACTCCGCTCGTTGAAATAGACGGGGATGAAATGACCAGAATTCTCTGGAAATGGGTAAAAGACATCATTATTCTTCCGTATGTCGATCTTAAGACAGAATATTATGATCTCTCCATCCAGAACAGGGATCTTACTGATGATAAAGTTACAACTGAGGCTGCAAATGCATGCCTTAAATACGGAGTTGGTGTGAAATGCGCAACAATTACCCCGAACACACAGAGACAGGAAGAATTTAACCTTAAAAGGTTATATCCGAGTCCTAATGCAACAATCAGGGCAATAATGGACGGAACCGTTTTCCGTTCTCCTGTACTCGTAAAGGGCGTTTCTCCGCTCGTTCCGACATGGACAGCACCTATTGTCATCGCAAGACATGCATACGGCGACATTTACAAAGCTGTTGAAATCAGAACAAAAGGCGGTAAAGCAGTTCTTTCTTGTGGTGATGAGGAAAAAGTTGTATTTGATTTCGGTGACAAAGACGGAATAATTTTAGGGCAGCATAATACCGATAAGTCGATTACATCTTTTGCAAGATCATGCTTCAGTTATGCAGTTTCAACAAAGCAGGATTTATGGTTCTCAACAAAAGACACTATATCCAAAGTTTATGACCACAGATTTAAGGATATTTTCCAGGAAATATACGAGAATGAATACAAATCAAAGTTCGAAGAACTCGGAATCGAATATTTCTACACACTTATTGATGATGCCGTAGCCAGGGTAATGCGTTCAAAAGGCGGTTATATCTGGGCTCTTAAAAACTACGACGGAGATGTCATGAGTGATATGGTAGCAACGGCTTTTGGTTCTCTTGCAATGATGACATCAGTTCTTGTTTCACCAACCGGCGCTTTTGAATATGAGGCAGCTCACGGAACAGTAACAAGACATTTCAGGAAATATCAGAACGGTGAAGAAACTTCCACGAACTCTGTAGCTACATTATTTGCATGGACCGGTGCATTAAGAAAACGTGGTGAACTTGATAACAACAGTGAGCTAGTAGCCTTTGCTGACAAAGTTGAAAAAGCAACAATTGACACAATTGAAAACGGGGAAATGACAAAAGACTTAGCTGC
>JAKSOR010000017.1 GCA_024405515.1 Clostridia bacterium | reverse complement strand
CGTGACTTTGGCAGTCATTAATCCGTGGTACTCATCTTTGGTGCACCTCTATCTAAGTAAGATGCTATCACTAATCAGCTGTGCTGTCAAATTAAACTATGTCCTCTTGCACCGCATATGATAACCACACACTTACTTCATCAGTTAACATGTCTTCGCGGGCGTAACAGTATGTCATTATATATATTGCTTTACGGATACACACCCGTACTGTATAATTAATCTAATTTCTACGAAGTAACACACTTAAGGAGAACTCATATGGACACTTCGCTTATCAAGACACTCACTATCAGCAAAGAAACACTTCCTGTAATTACCGATTTTGCTGAGTGTATGAGTTTCGGATTTTTAATTTATACCGCCGATAAATCAAGCAGAATAGTATGTGCCAACAGCAAACTTGCTGAACTCTGCGGATGCAGTTCTGTTGATGAATTTATGGAATTTTCCAAAAAATCATACAAAAATATCGTAATCGGTAATCTAGAAAAGTTCAGCCGTGATCCTGATAACACAGTCACCAACACATACAGAATCAGAAAAAAAGACGGTTCGGATATTTCTGTCACTGATTTGGGGTATTCATTAAAGAGTGATTCTTTCGGTGATTTATGCTGCGCCTATATAAGAGATTTTTCAGAAGAAGACCTTGAAAAACAGCGTAATACGGAAATTATCGAAGTTCTTGCCTCCGAGTATTCTTCCGTTTATTATATCGATTTAAGGACAGACGAACTTAATCCGTACACTATGAATGAAGAGACCGAAACCACTTTCGGAAGCGTTTTCAGAAGCGGTATCACATATTCCGAGGCTTATAAACTTTACGTTGACAAACTTATTCTTCCTGAAGATAAGAATATGATGCTCAACGCCGGTTCCATTGAAAATATCAGAAAACAGCTTGCAAACAAGAAAACTTTTATTACTCAGTACCGCTCTTCAGACAATCACTATAACGAAATGAAATTCGTTAAGGTCGGTGGCGATAACGATGAGCCTGTATCTGTTGCCCTCGGTTTTGCTGACAAAGATGATGAAATCAGACTTCAGCTTGCAATTGAACTCGAAAGACAGCGCAACACTGATATTATCGAAATCTTAGCATCAGAGTATTCTTCTGTTTATTACATTGATTTAAGGACAGATGAACTTAACCCATACACAATGAACGAAGAAACAGAGACTACCTTCGGAAGCGTTTTCAGAAGTGGTATCACCTATTCTGAAGCTTATAAACTCTATGTCGATAAGCTCATCCTTCCTGAAGATAAAAAGATGATGCTCGATGCTGGTTCTGTTGAAAATATCAGAAAACAGCTTGCAAACAAGAAAACTTTCATTACTCAGTACCGCTCTTCAGATAACCATTACAATGAAATGAAATTTGTTAAGGTCGGTGGCGATAACGATGAACCTGTATCGGTTGCCCTCGGTTTTGCTGATAAAGACGAAGAAATCAGAATAAAAATGTCCGAAGAACAGGCAAAACAGCGTAACTTCGATATCATCGGAATCCTTGCTTCTGAATATTCTTCTGTTTACTATATCGACTTAAGAACCGATGAACTTAATCCGTACACCATGAACGAAGAAACCGAAACCACTTTCGGAAGCGTTTTCAGAAGCGGTATCACATATTCCGAAGCTTATAAACTTTATGTCGATAAACTCATTCTTCCTGAAGACAAGAAGATGATGCTTAACGCAGGTTCTGTCGAAAACATAAAAGAACAGCTCGCCAACAAGAAAACTTTCATTACACAGTACCGTTCTTCCGATAACCATTATAACGAAATGAAATTCGTTAAGGTCGGTGGCGATAACGATGAACCTGTGTCAGTTGCCCTTGGATTCGCAGACAAGGACGATGAAATCAGACGACAGCTTGCCATTGAACTTGAAAGGCAGCGTAATACAGATATCATAGAAATCCTGGCATCAGAGTATTCTTCAGTTTATTATATCGATTTAAGGACTGATGAACTTAATCCGTACACTATGAACGAAGAAACCGAGACAACTTTCGGAAGCGTTTTCAGAAGCGGTATCACCTATTCCGAGGCTTATAAACTTTACGTTGACAAACTCATTCTTTCCGAAGACAAGAAGATGATGCTCAACGCCGGTTCCATTGAAAATATCAGAAAACAGCTTGCAAACAAGAAAACTTTTATTACTCAGTACCGCTCTTCCGACAACCACTATAATGAAATGAAATTCGTTAAAGTCGGTGGTGATAACGATGAACCGGTATCCGTTGCTCTCGGTTTTGCCGATAAAGACGAGGAAATCAGACAGCAGCTCGCTATAGAACTTGAAAAACAGCGTAACTACGATATTATTGAGATCCTGGCATCAGAATATTCCTCAGTTTACTATATTGACCTTACAACCGATGAACTTGATCCTTACACCATGAACGAGGAAACCGAATCAGAATTCGGTAAAATTTTCAGAAGTGGTATCAAATACAGTGCTGCTTTCAGGATGTACGTTGACCAGCTTATTCTTCCTGCGGATAAATCCATGATGCTTAAAGCAGGTTCCATAGGCAATATTATGAAAGAACTCACATCAAAAAAGACTTTCATCACAACTTACCGAAACTCCGAAGGCCATTACTCAGAAATGAAATTCGTTAAGGTCGGCAATGAAGAAGGTCTTCCGACTGCAGTTGCTCTCGGTTTCGCTGATAAAGATGAGGAAATCCGTGCAAGAGAGGAAGAACAGCAGAAACTTCAGCGAAATATCGATATTATTGAAATTCTGGCATCAGAATATTCCTCAGTTTACTATATTGACCTTACAACCGATGAACTTGACCCTTACACCATGAACGAGGAAACCGAATCGGAATTCGGTAGCGTATTCAGAAGCGGTATTCATTACAGCGATGCATTCAAACTTTATGTTGATACACTTGTCAATAAAAACGACAAAAAGAGAATGCTCAACTCAGGTTCGATATACAACATATTAAAAGAATTAAGGACAAAGAAAACATTCATCACTACATACCAGAATTCACAGAACCATTACTGCGAAATGAAATTCGTTAAGGTCGGAGATGAAGAAAATCCTCAGGCCGTAGCTCTCGGATTCGCTGATAAAGACCAGGAAATCCGAAGCGAGATCAAACGTAAGGAGAGCGCAGAACGAGACGCCGCTGTTATTCAGGGTCTTGCCGACGACTTCGGATGTATCATATATGCATCATACGAGGATTTTGAAGAAGTTCAGTACCGTATAGATCCGTTATTTGAGAAAAACATCCCTGGCTGGACAAAGATCAACAAATTTGATGAACGTCTTGATAAGCTCATAGGGACCATTATGCACCCGGATGACAGAGAAGTATTCAGAGCGGCTACCCGTTCTGATGTTGTCCGCAAAGCAGTAGAAAGAGATAATGTTTACTTCGTAAACTTCCGTACACTTATTAACGGGGAGATAACATACTATCAGTGCAAATTCGCAAAAGACGAACAGCATAAAGACACACATGTTATCGCAGGTTTCCATAACGTTGATGCCGAAACCAAGAGAGAAATGGATGCTCTTGACAGGGCAAATTCTGCAAGCAAGGCAAAAACAGACTTCCTCTTTAATATGTCCCATGATATCCGTACACCGATGAACGCAATCATAGGATTCACAAATATCGCAATGAAGGAAATCGAGAACAAGGAAAAAGCTCTTGAAAATCTTAATAAGGTCAAAATGTCAAGCGATATGCTTCTTTCCCTCATCAATGACATTCTTGATATGAGCCGTATCGAATCAGGAAAAGTCACATTAAATACTGAAAAATTCTCTCTCGATCAGACCTTCGGAAAGATTGAACCGGTTATGGGTAATCTTGCCGTTCAGAAAGACATTAATCTTTCATTCGAACTGAAAAACATAAAAGACAACTACGTTCTTGCAGATGTCCCGCGTATAAACAGAGTACTTGTCAACCTTATATCAAATGCAATCAAATATACCGGCTGCTGCGGAAAAATTTGGGTTACCCTTGAACAGATTGACAATAAAAACGGTACCGGATTCTACCGCTATACAGTAAAAGATACCGGATTCGGAATGAGTGAAGAATTCCAAAAACACATGTTTGAGGAATTCGCCCGTGAGGAAACCAGCACGAACAGCGGCATTCAGGGAACCGGTCTCGGACTTGCACTGGCCCAAAAACTTGTTGTTTTAATGAACGGAACAATTGAGTGCCAGAGCAAACTCGGAGTCGGAACGACATTCACCATTACCCTCCCTCTCCAGCTACAGAGCAAAGACGAAATCATAGAAAGCAAACTTGACAGCGAAACCCAGTCTGTTGAAGTTCTCAAGAATAAGCGCATCCTTCTTGTTGATGACAACGAATTAAACAGAGAAATAGCCACCTATAACCTCGAAGAGGAAGGAGTCATTGTCGAGACCGCAGTGGACGGCAAAAATGCTCTGGAGACTGTCATAAGCAAAGGCAACGGATATTATGATGCTATTTTAATGGATATTCAGATGCCTGTAATGGACGGATACGAATCAACAGCCGAAATCAGAAAAGCCATTCCTGACCTCACTGCACCGATCATTGCACTGTCTGCAAACGCATTTGAGGAAGACAGAAAGAAGAGCATGGAATCAGGAATGAACGAACATATTGCAAAGCCTATTAATATGGCCCAGCTGAATAAAGTTCTTACTAAATTCCTGGGATAATATAAGCAAATCAGAGTTAACAAAAGGCAGGAGAAATCCTGCCTTAATTATACATTTTGGTACTTTATACCGCATTTTCAGCTGTTTAACTGTCCGTCTTTGTTATTTGCAGCATATTCCTTCACTCTCTTGTAAACGCCATAAGGGTCTTCAATATCGACGAACATATACCCTGACATACCGCCAGGAAGTCCGTTTGCCATCATAGGTGAAGCTGCGGATGCAAACATAAGTGTTCCTGTATTCGGGTGCACAAGTTTATCAAAGAAATCAACCCTTACGTTCATTGCTCCTATTAGATCAAAATCAAGAGTCTGGAAATCCGCTCCTATAAATCCTGTTCTTATGAGTACCCTTTTGTTTGAATATGCAAAGAAAGTCTTATTATACCTTATTGCTCTCCATACTACTGCAATTAAAACAATCAGAAATGCAAAACTGAAAATCACAATGCCGATGATTCTCGGAATAATACTATCTACAGTCGCTCCTGAATCATCCACCCATTCCCCTATGTAGGAAAATGCAAAAACCACTCCGCCGAATCCTGCGATAATCAATCCCTTTAATAAATCTGCGATAATCCCCAATCCTATAAACCTGAATCTGTTCGGTCTGAAAGATTCAACTATTGTCTCATCACTGTCAAGAATCGGCTCAAATGCCTGTTGTGCTGTCATAACTAGTCCCTCCTGCTGATACCATTCTATCATATTTAAGTTTTGTATCCAACCGGTTCTATAATATTCATTCCTTTTAAATACGCATCTTAATTACAGTTTTCCTTCCGTGCTCTTGCTACATACACACGCATAATGTATAATTAATATTTAGTTATTGTATCGAATGGAAGATAATTTAAAAACAAATATAATTTTTCTGATTTTGTCATTAAGTTGTCCGTATCACAAAGTTACAATAAAACCATAAAAGAAAAAAATCCACTATCAGCGGAGGTACATAAAATGAAATTTAAAGAATTATATGCATTACTCACAAATGCAGAAAAGATCAAATCTACCGTTAACTTATTATCAGAAAATAGTGAGTACAGTGACATAGTTGCAGGAGATCTTCAGAAACTTAAGGACTTACAGCAACGTGTATTTTTAAGATTAAAAGACCAGGCTGCTACAATTGCACAGGTATACAGCGACAAACTTGTTAAAAATGTTGCAGAAATGCAGCAAGAAGTTAATGCCATTCTCGGACAGGGAAAAGATCAGTACGAACTCATGGCCGATACCGACTATGTGGAAAAAGCAAACAAACTCTCTGATTTAAAAGACCAGACACTAGCAGTTTTACAGAACGCCGGAACGCAAGGGACAAACTGGAATCTGGTAAATATGTTCACTAAGCAGGTATCCAACCCACAGAATGGTCAGGCCGGTCTGAATTTTTTGGCAAAAGGTCTTCTGATGCCTGGGAATGAAGGAAATGTTCTCGGAACACTTGGCGAATACGAAAAACTTAATATCAAGGAAGTCCTTGATTTCTACATGGAAATAGCAGGAGAAGAATTCCTTGATAAGACCTTTGAAAACCTGCAGAATGATTTATCCTTCGCAACAGAAACATATATCAAAGAAGGAAAAATGAATGATGAATTAATCAAAGGCTATATGCCTAAAGCAAACGGAGTTGTACAGCTTGTCGGAGGAAACACACAACAGTATGCTGACACAGTCAATAAAGGTGTTGAGGCAGATGCAAGGAAATTAAAAGATATGCTCGGCGGTCTTACAGTAGCAGACGGTCCGGCATATGAGAGAAGACTTCAGTCAATTGCCCAGGCTGCAATTTCAGCAAAAGACAAAGACCAGATTTTCACTTTTGTAGGAACAGACCAAGGTGCCTACAGAAATACGGAATTCGGAGTTCAGTATCTTAAAGAACTTATGCTCAAATCAGACGCATTCAAAGACTCAAGAGCCCTCTATACAAACGGTTTGGATTTCAATAAACTCAAAAAAGATGCTGTTGAGAGATTTGCAGGAGTAATTATTAGCAGCAAAGATGCACGAGATACCGCCAGAAAATGGAGACAGGAAGGTAAGAAATTTGCAGATGACAAGGAAGTTATTGATAGAGCATTTGCGAACTGCAACAATGCGGACGATTTCAATAAAGCTTTTAACAAACTCGTTCTTGATACTATAGACAAAAATAGCATCATTTCAAAGTTTGATGAGAATAATCTTGTAAGAAGACCAAAGGATATTGCAAAAGTTTCCTCGTACATATACAACATGTACCAGTACCAGAGAAATGACAGAAACTTAAGTGATTTCGGTATCACACCGGATACAATTAATGCAAAATGCGCTCAGCTGGCAAATACATCGGTAACAACAAACGCTTATCTTAATGAATTCAATACAAAACTCAACCTTTATAAAGTTGAAGGAGCAGAACTCAGAGCTCTGAATTTACATACCTTTGTTCCGAATCCGACAGATCCAGTCGATATTAATATGAACAAGAATTTACTCAGAGCACAGGCAAAGACAGAAGGACTTGTCTGCAACAGCACTGACCCTATCCTTGATGATGCTATCTTCACCTATTCACAGCTTAAAGATATTCACAGCGCACGTCCGTGGTATTTCAAATTCATCCACCCGTTCGTAAACTACGCTGAAGGTAATGCAGTTGAAAAGATGGAAGAAACACTCGGTGCAAAATTTGATCTTCGTGGTGTGGAACTTGAGACACGTATAAATGAAATCAAACAGTCAGGTCAGTTCCTTACAGCCGGTGAATTAGCCGCACTCAAAGTTTCTGATAAAGCTGCTTACAGAGAAGCTATGGACCGCAACAAGGCAAGAAAAGCTGAAAGGGATAAAATTATCACTGCACAGCTTGACAATATTGACAAGTTCGGTAAACGTGTAAAACCGGCAGAAGTTGCTCCGAAACAGGAAAAGGTAAGAGAAAAAGGTGCTCCTAAAAAAATACTGCCGCAGTTTATCATTGATAAAGATATTGTTATTGAAAATAACAGTGAACCATCAGAGACAATGGATGAACTTATCAACAAGATTGAAAAGAATGTGGCTTTGTTAACCGAAATTCAGTTCGGCAAAAAACAGGATATGCTCGAACCTGATAAATCACTCAGCGACAAAGAAGTCATGAATTTCATAAAATCCGACAAAGGAATGAAAGAAAGATATGACCAGCTTGTTGAAGAGCATAACAATGCAAAGCCTGAAGACAAGGAAAACGCAGATAAAATATTTGATGAGGGAATCAAAAAACTTGATACCGAGGTCAGAAAACGTTATACCCTGCAGTCTCAGATACTTGAAACACAGTCTGAATTACTCGAGGCATTCGTTGATAATCAGGGCTTCACTAATGACAAAGACGAAAAAACATACGACCTTAAGGCAGAAGTCGATGATAATGCAGCATTAGTAAAAGAACAGAACCCTGATCCGGAACTCTTAAAAGATTTTGACAGAAACAATGCAATAAGAGACTACAACAATGCATTAAGGAAATTCAACAGTCAGGACAGACTCAACAAATTCTGGGATAAATTCGATGAGTACAAAAACGACAATGAAGAAGCAGAAAAATGCATCTTAAACGAAATGGAAGAACCGAAAGAAAAGAGAGAAGCTGATCTTCAGACTCTTAAGATGTCTGTAGAAAACAAACTCAGTGAAATCAAGAGCAAATACCCGGATGCACTGGAAAATGCAGATAACAAAGTAAAAGAAAACAATGAACCTGCAGCCAACAAACAGGAAGAATTCCAGAAAAAGATCGGAGAAGACTTCAATATTAATAACGAACAGCCGGTTAAAAAAGTAAACAATATCGAAAACAAAGAAATGCAGAAAGAAGAAAAAATCGATAATCCGGAATTAGGAAATAAAAACTTAAAGAAATAACTTCTCTGAAGGTTATCAGTATCCGCCGTGAGAACGGCGGATATTTTTAATTAAAGGGAACCGTTTCCGGTTCCCCTTCACTAATTTAACTCTGTAATGATTAGAATTTATTTCTCTTTACATAAGTTGTATGCAGGATTTCATGAGCTTTATGTGAATTCGGTTCACCGAAGTATGTCTTATAAAGTTCCTGAACTGCAGGGTTCATATGAGACTTTCTCATTTCCATTCCCTTATCCTGATTATAGATAGATGCTGCACGGAGTGCTTTGATATCATAATTATTTCTTTCGAATGCTGTCTTGATTGGCTGTCCGCCGCCGTTTACACAGCCACCCGGACATGACATGATTTCGATAAAGTCATAATCTGATTTTCCTGCCTTGACATCATCCATGAGTTTTCTTGCATTTGCGAGTCCTGATGCTACTGCAACCTTTACTTTTGTTCCGTTAAGGTCGTATTCAGCTTCCTTAATGCCATCTGTGCCTCTTACAGCCACAAAGTCAAGTGAAGGTGCTTCTTTCCCGACAACGATTTCATAAACTGTTCTGAGAGCTGCTTCCATAACGCCGCCTGTTACACCGAAGATAAGACCTGCGCCTGTGAAGATTCCGAGTGGCTCATCAAACTTCTCATCAGGAAGTTCATTGAATAAAATACCACAGCGTTTGATCATCTTTGCAAGTTCTCTTGTTGTTAATGCGTAATCGATATCCGGAACACCTGCTGCTGACTGGTCTGCTCTGCCCTTTTCAAATTTCTTTGCTGTACACGGCATTACAGATACAACTACGATATCCTTTGGATCCATTCCGAGTTTTTCTGCATAATATGTCTTGCATACTGCACCGAACATCTGCTGAGGGGACTTACATGAAGATAAGTGACCGAGCTGCTCCGGGAAATTGTGTTCACAGAACTTAATCCATGCTGGTGAGCATGAGGTGATAAGAGGATACTTACCTTCTTTCTTGAGCTGTTCCTTATTCTTGAATCTTGTAAGGAACTCTGTTCCTTCTTCCATAATTGTAAGGTCTGCCGTGAAGTTTACATCGAAGATATCGTCAAAACCGATTCTTCTGAATGCTGCTGCCATCTTGCCCTCAACGTTTGCGCCGATTTCCATACCGAATTCCTCACCGAGACCGACACGTACTGACGGTGCTGCACCGATGATAACTCTCTTTGTAGGATCTGCGATTGCTGCAAGAACGTCATCAATTTCCTCTTTTTCACGGAGAGCGCCTGTAGGACATGCAACTATACACTGTCCGCAGCCTACGCATGCTGTATCCATAAGTTTTGCTTCGAAAGCACAACCGATATGTGTATCAAAACCTCTTCCGTTAGGTCCGATTACTGCTACAGACTGATACTGTTTGCATACTGCTGAGCATCTTCTGCAGAGAACGCACTTTGAATTATCACGGATAAGATACGGTGTTGACATATCCTCATCAGCAGGAGTTTTGACTCCGCTGAACTTAGAACCGTCACATCCGAGTTCATGAGCAAGAGTCTGAAGTTCACAGCTTCCTGATCTTACGCATGATGTACATTCCTGATTATGATTTGAGAGTAAAAGTTCGACTGTTGTCTTTCTTGACTGTCTTACCTTCTCTGTGTTTGTGAAAACTTCCATTCCGTCGTTTACCGGATAAACACATGCTGCAACAAGTGAACGTGCTCCTTTGACTTCACATACGCATACACGGCATGCTCCGATAGCGTTTACACCCTTTAAGTAACAGAGTGTAGGAATTTTGATTCCTGCAGCCTTAGCTGCTTCGAGAATTGTTGATCCTTCTTCAACCTGAACAGGTATATTATTAATCTTTACATTAACTAATGCCATAATCCACCTCTTATTCCTTGACGATTGCGCCGAACTTACATGTTGCCATGCACTGACCGCACTTGACACACTTCATCGGGTCAATTGTGAACGGACTCTTGATTTCGCCTGTGATTGCGCCTACCGGGCACTTTCTTGAACATGCTGAACAGCCTTTACACTTTTCAGGATCAATCTTGTACTGGATTAAGCCCTTACATACGTGTGCCGGACAGCGGTGTTCCTTAATATGTGCTTCATATTCATCTCTGAAGTAACGGAGAGTTGAAAGAACAGGGTTCGGAGCTGTCTGTCCGAGTCCGCAGAGTGCATTTGCCTTGATATAGTAGCAGAGCTGTTCCATATCATCGAGGTCCTGCATTGTTGCTTTTCCTGTTGTGATCTTATCTAAGTACTCAAGAAGTCTTCTTGTTCCGATACGGCATGGTGTGCACTTTCCGCATGATTCATCTACTGTGAATTCAAGGAAGAATTTTGCAATATCAACCATACAGTTGTCCTCGTCCATAACGATCATACCGCCTGAACCCATCATTGAACCGATGGAAATAAGGTTATCATAGTCGATTGGGACATCAAAGTTTACTGCCGGGATACATCCGCCTGACGGACCGCCTGTCTGAGCAGCTTTGAATTTCTTTCCGTTAGGTACGCCGCCGCCGATATCTTCAATAACCTGTCTTAATGTTGTTCCCATAGGGATTTCCACAAGACCTGTGTTTGTGATCTTTCCGCCGAGTGCGAATACTTTTGTACCCTTGCTCTTTTCTGTTCCCATGGATGAGAACCAGTCTGCTCCCTTTAAGATAATCTGACAGATATTTGCATATGTCTCAACGTTGTTAAGAATTGTCGGTTTCCCGAATAATCCCTTAACTGCCGGGAACGGAGGTCTTGGTCTCGGTTCGCCTCTGTGACCTTCAACTGATGTCATGAGTGCTGTTTCCTCGCCGCATACGAATGCGCCTGAACCGAGTTTGATTTCGAGATCAAAGTCAAATCCTGTTCCTAAGATATTCTTTCCGAGAAGTCCGTATTCCTTAGCCTGTTTAAGAGCTACGTTAAGTCTCTGAACTGCGATAGGATATTCTGCTCTTACATAGATGTAACCCTGGTGTGAACCGATTGCATAACCTGCAATAGCCATTGCCTCGAGTACTGCATGAGGGTCTCCTTCGAGAACTGATCTGTCCATGAATGCGCCCGGGTCACCCTCGTCGGCATTACAGCAGACATATTTTGTATCGTTTACCTGGTTTGCAGCAAACTGCCACTTCATTCCTGTAGGGAATCCGGCACCGCCACGGCCACGGAGTCCTGATGCTTTGATTACATCAATTACTTCCTGAGGTTTCATCTCTGTTAATACTTTGATTAATGCCTGATAGCCGTCACATCCGATATATTCATCGATATTTTCAGGATCTATGACACCGCAGTTCTTTAAAGCAACACGGGTCTGTTTTTTATAGAAGTTTGTATCGGAGAGAGCTTTTACGTGTGAATTTGCATGTTTGTCAACATATAAAAGTCTTTCAACAAGTCTTCCCTTAATAAGGTGTTCCTCAACGATTTCCTTGACATCGGCTGTTGTTACTCCGGAATAGAATGCTCCTTCCGGATAAACGATAATTACAGGACCGACTGCACAGAGACCGAAACATCCTGTTCCGATGACTGCAACATCATTCTCGAGGTTCTTTTCTTTGAGTTCTTTAATGAATTCTTCACGGATTTCCTGACTGTGGTTTGATGTACAGCCTGTACCTCCGCAGATTAAAATGGAACTTCTGAACATTGTCTTTCCTCCTATTTCATAAGATATGCATCGATGGCTTTTCCGTTAAGGATGTGCTTCTCGATGATTTCTTTGGCTTTCTTTTCGTCAACGTTAATGTATGTTACTTTTTCCTTTCCAGGAACTGTTACCTCAACCATCGGTTCAAGGTCACATTTGCCCATACATCCGCTTCTCATAACTTTGACACCTGCAATCTGCTTTAAGGCTACTTCATCAACAAAAGCATTGAAAACAGCAACAGCACCGGCTTTGATACCGCATGTGCCCATTCCTATTACAATGTGAGTCTCTTCTGTCTTTGAATTGTCGCGAAGCTTAATCTGAGACTGCATTTTGTCTCTAATCGCATTAATTTCGGCGATACTCTTCATAATACTGATCCTCCAAAAATATCTGTGTTTTTATTTATCAATTTTCTTGCAGCCATAACTTCATCAGGGCTTCCGTCTTTCATAAGTTCGGCTGTGCTTATTTCCGTGCTGCCTTTTTCAGACTTTACGGATATTACTATCTCCGCTTTTTCAGGAAGCAGCGGTGCAAGTGCATCCCCTAATTTCCCTGCCGGAATCATAAACGGTGAATCTTTCTTAAAAAGTGCCGTTATCTCTGTGCCTTCCCCGGCTTTTGACCTTACGGAAAAACTTCCTCCGGTTTTTTCTGCTAGTTCCTTTACAAGCGACAGTCCCTGTCCTTCGGTTCCTTTTGTGCTGAAGCCTGGTTCCAGTGCCATTCTCAGAGTTTCAGGATCCATTCCTTTTCCGTCATCAGAGACAGTCAGGATATATGTGTTTTTTTCAAGGATGAGACTTATTTTTACGTGTTCCGCACCGGCATCAAGACTGTTTGAGACAAGATCCAGAATGTGGAACGCAAGTTCTTTCATTTATTATGCCTGTTTGTATTTTGCTACGATATCAGGAACGTCTTTTGCTGTTAATTTTCCGTAGACATCACCGTTAACTGTCATAACAGGAGCAAGGCCGCAGCAGCCGACACATCTTGTGGCTGAAACAGAGTATTTTCCGTCAGCAGATGTTTCACCGTCACCGAGTCCGAGTGTTGAACAGAGTTTGTCAAAAACTTCGCCTGAACCTTTAACATAGCAAGCTGTTCCGAGACAGACTGCAAATGCATATTCGCCCTTTGGATTGAGTGTGAACTGAGAATAGAATGTTGCAACTCCGAATACTTCCTCGAGTGAAACACCCATTTCTTCAGCAATGATTGTCTGAACTTCAATCGGGAGATAGGAATAAATTGCCTGAGCTTTCTGGAGAGCTGCCATTACTGACGGATGTGCCCCGGATTTTTCCTCGTTAAGCATTGCTCTTAACTGTTTCTCCTGTTCTGCTGTTCCTTTGAATGTAACAGTTGTTAATTTGATTTTTGACATTGTGATTCTCCTAATATTAAATTAAGTAATAGAATTTTAACACTTAAGTATTTTATTCACAATATAATTACCCTTTGATTATACCCGACAAAAAACGAAATTTGTCTATTATCTATTAATCCGTGCGTTTAGATGTTTGAAAAAATTTTTTATCGTAGATAAACAATTACATATACATGCTATAAGTTATAGATTATCGAATTTAAAAAAACAAAAGGCAGACGATTAAGTCTGCCCTGAAAATCATAAAGAAATACGTCAATCTTTCTTGCTGTAATAATTTGCTATAGTCTTTAAAAGAACCGGAACTTCGATAGGTTTTGAGATATGAGCATTCATTCCTGCATCTTTTGTTTTCTTGATATCCTCATCAAATGCATTGGCAGTAAGTGCAATAATAGGAATGGTTCTTGCATCTCTTCTGTGAAGATCCCTGATGTTTCTTGTGGCCTCAAGACCATCCATAACAGGCATCATACAGTCCATAAGAATGATGTCATAGAACCCAGTCGGAGAAGTCTTGAACTTATCAAGGCAAATCTGTCCGTCCTCAGCCTCATCAACCATTGCTCCGTGCTCAACAAGAATTTCTGTTGCTATTTCCCTGTTAAGGTCATTATCGTCAGCAAGGAGAACCTTTGCGCCTTTAATCGAAACAACTCTCTTGACATCGAGTGTATCCACTGCTTCCTTATCAATATCAAATGTCAGAGTGATTGTGAACTTTGAACCCTCGTTAAGTTTTGATTCAACCTGAATATCACCACCCATAAGATCTACAAACTGCTTTGTGATGGAAGTGCCAAGACCTGTTCCTTTGTATTTGGATTTTGCACCGCCCTCATCCTGTGTGAACGGTTCCCAGATCTTTTTAAGGAATTCCTCGCTCATTCCGATACCGGTATCAGCTACCTGAATTTCATATGTAACCTTATCATCCGTTGCACCTGTTTCACGCATGTTAAAGATGATTTTGCCGCCGTCAGGTGTGAATTTAATGGAGTTCGAGAAGAGATTGATAAGTATCTGTCTGAGTCTCAGTTCGTCGCCGAAAACGTGCGGATGGAAAACATTTGAGGTGTTTGTTTCGAAGTCAAGAGACCTGTCTATCATCTGTCCCTGAACAATTGAAATACAGTTATTTGCAAACCTTCTCATATCAACAGAATCGTGTGCGATAACCGTTTTACCTGACTCAATTCTGGACATATCAAGTACGTCGTTAATAAGACTTAAAAGGTGATGTGCAGCTGTGTCAATCTTCGCAAGACTGTCCTCAACTCTTGCTTTGTCATCTATATGTTTCTTTGCAATATCCGTCATTCCGATGACTCCGTTAATAGGCGTACGGATATCGTGAGACATCTTTGATAAAAAGTCTGTTTTCGCATCAGAGGCATTTTCTGCCTTGTTTTTGGCCACTTCAAGTTCCTGTTTTGCAATTTGAGCCTCTTCAAGGAGTCCGTTGATTTCTTCCGTAAGCGACAGAATACTCTTTGATTTTTTAAACAGTGCAAAGATAAGAAATACAAGGATTAAAAGGAACACGCCGAAGGTACAGCACTGAATAATAAAGTCGTTTCTTATCTGTACCGTGCAATCTTCATACATAGCCCTTGTAGCTGATACAATTTCATCTGATACCAGTTTGATTTCATCTCTGATAACATTCCTGAAAGCATTATATGTGCCCTCATTAAGTATCTTAACTGCCATATCATCCATCTCTTCAAGAGTAAGAGCTGTATCAGGGACTTCTGTTGTTTCAAAGAAGAATGAATTGTTCTTGAATTTCAGTGTTTTGCCGAAATGAGTGTTTCCTTTTGTTATTTCATATTCCCTGTCTTCGTCACTGATTCCGAGAGCAGTAAGTTTAAGTTCGATTGACCTAAGCTCTATGTTACGTACCTGATCCGTAAGTGATTTGAAGGCCTGAAGATGACGAACAGCATCAGAATCCTTTTCATTAGCCTCAAAATATTCAAGAGCACTTTCAAAAGATTTTCCTTGCTCAAGTTCATCAAAATAATCTTTTAAAGCATCAGCATAATTTAAAGCATCAGCTACAGCAAACTGTCTGATTAAGTTAGTAAGTGTATCCTGGGAAGACTGAAGTATTTCTGTCTGCTCAACATAAGCAAACATCTTTTCCTGAGCTTCATCAACTCTTTTATTGTTGTATGCTGTTTCAATTGATGTGTAAAGAAGAATAGCCCCGACTATAAACCACAAGACAATTATACCGAATATCAGTGAATCCATCTTTTTATCTTTTGCGATATCTGTTGAGCTCATATTAATCCTTGATACCTCCGAATCTTGGTGGCATAGTATGTTTATGCATAGCACCCTTGATTGATTTCTCTATCTTTGCTTTTACTTCAGCATCAATTTCTTTTCCATCGAGATAATCATCGACATCACTGTATTTGATTCCAAGTTCCTGTTCATCAGTCTGACCAGGATAGAGACCGGCAGACGGAGCCTTATCAATAATTGAGGATGGGCAATTCAAAGCCCTAAGATGAGCATAGACTTCCCTTACATTAAGATCAGCAATAGGATTAAAGTCATGACCGCCATCGCCCCACTTTGTAAAATAGCCGAGTGCAAGTTCATCTTTATTTCCGGTACCGGCAACAAGATATCCTTTAGCCTGTCCGAGAGCATAAAGAGTTGTCATTCTAAGACGAGGATTGCAGTTAACAAGAGCCATTTTTTTGGAATGTTCAGAATTCATGTCTTCATCAAGGTTAGAACCGAATGCTTCAACAAGTGTATCCTTGACTTTGGAAAGGTCAATTTGAACTTGTTTAATACCATAAAATTCACCGGCAATAAGAGCATCATCTCTGTCCTGCCCGTAATTAAGTGAAGAATTACACGGCATAATAACTCCGATAACATTATCAGTAGCTAATTTGCACAATGCTCCTACAAGCGTACAGTCCTTACCACCGCTGTTACCGTAAATAATTCCTTTTGCACCAGTAGACTGAAGAAGTGATTTAATCCAATCTACTCTCTGATTAATTGATTTCTGAATATCCATGCGCACCTCAATATTTATGATATTATACCTAATTTTTAGCAAGCACTCAAGTTAAATCGCACATACGCGCAATATTAATGATACACGTTTCGTGTTGTTGCCCGAAATAAATATTAAAAATCCTGCGGAAATCAGCTGAAATCAGTGACATTCTGGCAGTAATTTTGTACAAGCAAAATATCAAATAACACGTTTCGTGTATTATTAAAAACAATAGAAAATATTGTACACGTTTCGTGTTATTATTGCAAAATTTTTATTCTAATCAAAATCGTCTATTCCCCTGAAATATTCTCTTTTTAGGATAATTTTTAGCAGAAATCATTAAAATTTAACATTTTCAGCAAGTAAATATGCTGAATTTTGATATTTTTCGGCTTTTTCTGAAAGAAAATTCAAATTTGTATATTGAAATGATATTATATCTATAATATAATGTTTTCGATTAAATAAAACTCATTAAAGGAGATTAAATTATGAGAAAAGCATTTATATGCCCGACAAAATTCGTTCAGGGCGAAGATGAATTACTTAACCTTGGTTATTTCGTAAAGACTTTCGGTAAGAAAGCATTACTTATTGCAGATCCATTTGCATTAACACTCGTTAAAGACAAATTAGATGCAACAGCAGCTAAATACGGTGTTGAATTCGTTTCTGCAGGAGATATCTTCAAAGGTGAGTGTTCAAGAACAGTAGTTGCAAAATTACAGAAAGTTGCAAAAGATGCAAAATGCTCATGTACAATCGGTCTCGGCGGTGGTAAAGCTATCGATACATCAAAATGCGTTGCAGCAGGTTCCAACCTTATTATCTGCCCGACAATCGCAGCAACAGATGCTCCGACATCACACTCTGCAGTTATGTACACAGATGATCACGAGTTCGATGATTACGCATATTTCAGACAGAACCCAAGCGTAGTATTAATCGACTTAAACGTTATTGTTAACGCACCAGCAAGATTCTTAGTATCAGGAATGGGCGATGCACTTTCAACATATTTTGAAGCAAGAGCAAACGTTCAGTCTGTTTCAAACGTAAACGCAGGACTTCCATGCGGAGCAAACAGAAAGAAAGGCGAACTCCTCGGATTCGGAACAGAAGCAGCATTCGCACTCGCAAAACTCTGCTATGAAAACCTTATCTCTGATGGTTACAAAGCAAAAATCGCATGTGAACAAAAATCAATCACAGGTGCTTTCGAAAAGATTGTTGAAACAAACATCCTTCTTTCCGGTCTCGGATTTGAATCAGGCGGTTTAGCAGGCGCACATGCAATGCACGACGGATTAACAGTTGTCCATGATATTCATGCATGTAACTTCCACGGTGAAGTTGTTGCATTCGGAACAATCTGTCAGTTAGTTCTTGAGAATGCTCCGGAAGAAGAACTTTATGAAGTTCTTGATTTCTGTGACACAGTAGGTCTTCCAGTCTGCTTAAGAGACTTAATGACAGACAAAAAGACAGGCAACGTAATCCGTGAATCCTTAACAGACGAGGAACTCTGGGCAGTTGCAGAAAAGACATGTATCCCTGATGAATCAATTCACAACATGCCATTCAAAGTAACACCGGCAATGATCGTTGCATGTATCAAGACAGCAGACCAGATTGGTCGTGAATACAAAGGTTATTAATAAAAACTAAAGGATGCTCCTATCTTTGATAGGAGTATTCTGCTTTTATAAGGAGACTGAATTATGAAGAAAATAATGAATACTCCGGAGACATTCGTATATGATATGTGTCACGGACTCGCTCTTGCACATCCGGAGCTCGAATTTGTAGAAAAATTCAAAATCGTCAAAAAAGTAGAAATCAACGAAGACAAAGTATCATTAATTTCCGGTGGTGGTTCCGGACATGAACCTGCACATGCAGGATTCGTAGGAAAAGGAATGCTTGACTGCGCAGTATGCGGAGATGTATTTGCTTCCCCATCACAGGTTCAGGTATACAATGCAATCAAAAAAGTTGCAACAGACAAAGGTGTTCTTCTTATTGTTAAGAACTATTCCGGAGACTGCATGAACTTCAATAACGCAATGAGCGATGCTCAGGACGACGGAATCAAAGTAGATGCAGTATACGTAAACGATGACATCGCAGTTAAAGATTCACTCTACACTGTAGGCCGCCGTGGTGTTGCAGGTACTGTTCTCGTACACAAATGCGCAGGTGCAGCAGCTGAACAAGGCAAAGACCTTGCAGCAGTAAAGGCTGTAGCAAACAAAGTAATAGATAACGTAAGAAGCTTTGGTTTTGCATTTACATCATGCACAGTTCCAGCAGCAGGTCACCCGACATTCGAAATCGGTGATGACGAAATGGAATTCGGTGTAGGCATCCATGGTGAACCGGGACGTTTCCGCGAGAAAGTAGATTACTCAAAAGGAACATTCTGTGACGATCTCGCAGCAAGAATCGTAAAAGATCTTGAAGAAGATCTCGGGCTCAAGAAAGATGATGAAGTTGTTCTTTTAATCAACGGCTTTGGCGGTTCCCCACTTCAGGAACTCTATATTCTCAACAATTCCGTAAACAAAGTTCTTGCAAAAGACGGCATTGCAATTCATAAGACAATCGTCGGAAACTTCATGACATCCATCGATATGGCAGGTGCTTCAATCTCTGTTCTCAAGGTAGACGCAGAACTCAAATCACTCATTGATTATCCGGTTTCAACACCAGCTCTCACATGGGGCGCAGCAATGAGCGAACAGGCAGAAGCGGCACTTGATGCAATCAAAGCGATCGGTAAAGCCCTTAATATTGCACCACAGCAGGTTTGCGAGAAGAAAGCAGCAAAGAAAGCAGACAAGGCTGAAGAAGCAGAAGAAAACGCTGTTTATGAAGTAGAAGGAAAGCCGGAAGTCGGTGAAACAATCAACACTGCAGCATTCGTTCAGATTGTTGACAAAATGGCAGATATCGTAATCGAAAACGAAGTTCCTTTCTGTGAAGCAGATAAAATGGGAGACGGAGATTTCGGCATGTCAATTGCAAAAGGTTTCAAACAGTTAAAGGCAGACTGGGCTACAAGAAAGAAAGGCGACATCGGTGAATTCTTACAGAGCTGTTCAGAAATCATCAAAGAGTACTGTGGCGGAGCGTCAGGTCCTATCTGGGGTTCAGCATTCAAGTATGCAGGTAAAGCAATGGCCGGAAAGAAAGTTATTGACCTTAAAGATCTCGCTTTCTTATTCATGGAAGCAAACCGTGGTGTATTTGAAACAGGAAAGAAGTCATTCGGCAAAGGTGCTGAAATCGGCGACAAGACTCTCGTTGATGCATTAAAGCCATGCGCACTCGCTCTTACTAAAGCAGCAGAAGAAGGCAAGAAACTTCAGGAAGGTATTGACCTCGGAGCAAAAGCCGCACACGAAGGTTCAGAAGCAACAGCAACACACGCAGCAACACTCGGACGTGCAGGCGCTGTAGGCGAAAGATCAATCGGTTATCCGGATGCAGGTGCACACGGACTTGATGTAATCTTCAACGAACTCGCTGCATACATTAAGAAAATGTAATTCTAAACGCATCAATTATAAGGAGCAGCCCTGAAAGCTGCTCCTTTTTCTTCAGAAAAAAAGAAGAAAATTCCCTTGAATAAATACCTTTGCTGTGTTAAAATTATCGCGAAGTATTTTGAAAGAGGTAATCGTTATGACAGTTGATGAAATTTATCCGAAAATCGGTGGCAACCTTGATGAGGTTTTAAAAAGAATCCCGAGCAAAGGAATCATTGCAAAATTTGCAAAGAAATTCATCGATGACCCATCTTTTGCACAGATCAAACCATTTATTGATCAGAAGAACTGGAACGAGGCATTCAGAATGGCACACACATTAAAAGGTGTTGCACTTAATCTCGGTTTCGGGAAACTCGGAGCATCCGCATCCGAACTCACAGAAGCAATGAGAAACGGCGTCGCACTTACTGATATAGGTCTTTATAACAAAGTTGTTGAGGATTATAACCTGACAATTTCATATTTAAAACAGCTTGACTGATAACCGGGCCTCATCCGAGGCCTTTATTTTTATTATTTGAGCAGGAGAATTTCATTTCCCCTGCTTTTTATACCCAAAAACAAAAGTTGATTAATGCTTAATTTTATTATAGAATAAATAATAATACTCTTACGTGCCTGCGTGCCAAGTGCGTGGCGCACATACACACAAGGAATAACAATGGAAAGATTTTACTACCCTATCATTGCTTTGCTTTTCGGAACAATCAGCTTCACAATCTGGAACCGTATGCTTTCCACATCCTACAAAAAGTCCATTGAGACCCCTTACCTTGTTGCTAATATTCTTACAACACTGTTCTGCGTGGCTGATGCACTGTTCGGAATCTTTGCATATGCATTCCCGCAATACTGGAGGGTACTGAGGGTATTCACTTACATTGTATACGGCGGTGTTACATTATCCTCATTCATATATTCAGATTACACAATCGCTTATCTTGGTTCGAACTACAAACACAAAGGAATCACACTCATAGCGCGACTTGCTCTTCTGGCAGCAAACTTCCTTGTTCTTTTAACGAACCCGATGACAAAACTTCTCTTCTCATTCGATGATCATGTTCTTGTATTCTCCCATACAAAATATGTACTCGTAATAATGTCGAGTTTGTTCATGATTGCAGGCTGCTTCTTTGTTTCCCTTCAGCTCATTCAGGCAAAAGAAACAAAAGAGAAAAAACAGTGTATTGCTGCACTTATCTATAACATAATTCCAATTATTGCACTTTTCCTGCAGCTTATTCCTGGAGCAGAAAAAATTCCTCTCTTCTCAGCAGCATTCGCAATTTCGCTTCTTGTCATATACCTTTTCAACTTAAACGATATAAGAGAAAACGCACTGCATGATCAGTATGATGAGGAAGCAAATCTAAGAAGGGAAAGTCTAGAAACCATCAGAATCCTGTCTGCTGACTATGAATCAATTTACTATGTTGATCTCATTTCATCAAACATGACTATTTACAGGGCATCTGAGGCTATGGCAAAAATCTTCGGCGATGTTCAGTTTAAGCAGGTTAACTTTACTCAGGTTCTTCATGTATACCTTGAAAAAATGGTGCACAACAGCGACAAGGAATGGCTTATGAAATACGGTGATCCTGAGTTTTTAAAGACACTTGTCCGAAACCAGGAAATTTATACCGCCACATACAGAGTCGGAGACGAAGACAGATACAGATACCACCAGATGAAAATTGTTAAGGTTAATCCGGAAGATGAACCTTATGCAATCATTCTCGGTATTGCCGACGTGGATGACTCAATTAGAAAAGAGAAAGATTATCAGTATGCACTTGAAACAGCAAAAGCACAGGCTGATGCCGCATCAAAGGCAAAAACATCATTCCTCTTCAATATGTCCCACGATATCCGTACACCTATGAACGCAATCATGGGATTCACTGACCTTGCAAAAAAACATATTGATGAAAAAGACAGAGTTGATGACTGCCTTAACAAAGTTAAGACTTCTTCGGAACATCTTCTTTCCCTTATCAACGATGTTCTTGATATGAGCCGTATCGAATCAGGTAAATTCAATATTGAACTTGCCCCTACAAATCTCAGGGAAGCAGTTGCCTCCACCGTTAACATGCTTAATGTCACGGCTAAGAACAAAGATATCGAACTTTCCTCAAACGTGGATATCAAACATGAAAATCTCATAATGGATGAGCTGCATCTCGGCCGTGTTCTTATAAACATCGTAGGAAACTCCATAAAATACACAAATGCCGGCGGGCACGTAGACATTTCTGTTAAGGAAACAATCGCAGATGAACCTGGATGCTTCAGATATATATTCACTGTCAAAGATGATGGTATCGGTATGGATGCTGAATTTGTAAAGCACATATTCGAGGCATTCTCAAGAGAAGAAACATCTACCGTATCAAAGATTCAGGGCACGGGTCTCGGCATGGCCATCACAAAACAGCTTGTTGAGAAACTCGGCGGAATAATCGAGGTTGAATCCGAAAAAGGTGTCGGAACAACCGTCACTATGACATTTGAATTCGAGGAATCGAAGAAGGAAGTCATTAAGGAAGAAGAAACTGAGAGCGTAATTGAATCACTCAAAGGAAAACGTGTCCTTCTTGTCGAGGATAACGAACTCAACCGTGAGATTGCAACCGAGATTCTTCAGGAGCATGGTCTCGTTGTCGAAAGTGCAGATGACGGCACAGTGGCTGTTTTCAAAGTAACAACAAAAGAACCTTCTTATTATGACTTTGTTCTTATGGATATTCAGATGCCGAAGATGAACGGATATGATGCAACAGCCAAGATAAGAACAGCTGAAAACGGCAAATACAAAGATTTATTAATCATAGCCATGACAGCCAATGCGTTTGCTGAAGACAAAAAGCATGCTGCCGAAGCAGGCATGAACGGACACGTTTCAAAGCCTATTGATTATGAAGTCCTTTTCAGAACAATATCATCACTTATGAAATAAACTGGTGGGCAACCACATAAAATAAACGGAGACAAATATGGTAAACGGAATTATCAGTGCCAGAGAATTCCATCTCGATGATCCTATAATGTATATCCTTTACGGGGTCGTTGTGGCATTCATTATCGCACTCTCAGTCTTTTACCTGGTTCTTTCCCTCAAAAAAGCCAAAAAGCTCAATATGGACATGGGAAAGATACGACAGGTAATCACATCTTCAATAACATTTTCCATACTGCCTGCGCTCGGAATCGCACTCGGTGTCGTTACACTCGTAGGTTCACTCGGTGTCGCATTCCCTGCTATCAGACTTTCTGTTATCGGTTCACTTCAGTACGAAGCACAGATGGCAGATGCTGCAGCAAATGCTATCACAGGTTCAACAGACGGAACTGGTCTTTCCATCCTTATGAAAGCCGGACTGACAGCACAGGATATGGTTACAATCGCTACAGTTATGACCGTGGCAATCTGCTTTGGCGGAATCGAAGTTCTCTTCTTCTATAAGAGACTCCAGCCGACAATCGGAAAGTTCATGAGCATGACAACATCCTCAGGCGGTTCAAATATCAATATCGGAGACCTCGTATTCCAGGTATCCTTTATCGGTATGGTTCTCGGATATCTTGCAATGAGTATCACCTCTATTACCGGCGGTATTCAGTTCTTAGACAGTTACTATAACTTTATTGCTGTCATAGTTGCAATGATTATCATGTACCTCTGCGACCTTCTGATAAACAAAGCAAATATCAAGTGGCTCGACAACTTCTCTATCCCGCTTTCAATGATCATAGCTATGATTGTTGTCGGAGCAATAAGTTTCTGTGCCAATAAATACGGCTGGGCACTTGCACCTACGGATGCAGTGGTTCCTGTTGTTTAAGGAGGTAATGTATGGCTAAAATGAAAACCATGGATTTCAATACACGTTATCACCTTATAGGAAGAATATGGATAATATTCGGCATATGCCTTTTCTTCTCCGTACCTATTACTATGTGCCTTTACTACCAGACAGAACCTAACTGGGCAGTATTTGCTGATGCAGGTATAATTACCCTTTTAATCGTTAACCTCGGTTCCTGTCTCGGTGAGCCTATCCTTTATGCCCCTATGCTCGGAACAAACAGTGAATACCTTGCATTCATCACAGGAAACCTTTCAAATCTTAAGATTCCTTGCGTAGTACGTGCACATGAAGTATATGAGGCAGACAGAAATTCCGAAGAATATGAGATTATCTCAACTATTTCAGTTGCGACATCTACCCTTATAACTATCGTTATAATCGCAGTATTCGTCCTCGTTCTTGCTCTTGCAAACGGAGCCATTGATGCAATCAGGGCCAATGAATGGATTACACCGGCATTCTCATGCGTTGTATATGCACTTTTCGGTTCACTTGGCGGCAAATATGTTGTTAAGAATCCTAAGCTTGCAATTCCTCCGCTCATTATAATTGTCGTTCTTTCTATCGTTCTCGGTTTCTTACACGTAAGCCCGGGTTCTGTATATCTTGTAATAGGTATCGTTCTCTGCCTCGTAACAGCAATCATCCAGGTTGTCAGAGAAAAGAAAAAACAGGCTATTAAGAAAGAAGAGGAAAGACTTGCAGTAATCGCAAACGGAAATCCTGAAATCGAAACAGCACCTGCTGAAGACACTGAAGCACCTTCAGATGAAACAGAAGAAGTTCCTGAAAAGGAAGAAATTTCTGAAGAAGCACCTGCTGAAGATACTGAAGCGTAACTTATCTTGAAATTAAGAAGACTTCCGTTCCGGCGGAAGTCTTTTTATATACTTTGATAGTCTACTTTCTTATTATCTTTTTTGTTCCATCTGTCAGGTTATATATGATTAAAGGGAAAACATTGCCTATTTTATTAACTTCTCTGTATGCACCTATTATCCTCTCCTCTGCCGGTTTATCCTCATTTATATCGAGATATGCCTTTATTGTTTTTTCCTTTCTTGTGACTAGGTAATTGTCAAGTTTCTGGACTACCATTTCCCTATCAAACATATAAGCATTCTCGCCATCGGCAAGTATCATTACATTCTCCCATCCTGCACCTTTTTCAGGATTTACATACTGCTTTAAATACTTATAGAACTCATGATAAAACGGTCCCATAACAACTTCATCCTTAAGTTCTATATTGAAAATTTTTGATTCACACCTTAACATATTTTCGGCTCTTTCACACCTGTTGAAAAACGCATACATATTCTTTTTACCATGTATCTTGTGAATCGGCATATTCAGAAACATATCTTTTTCTGAAAGACCATTGAATGGTGCCCTAACTGAATATCCTATATATATTTTACCATCTTCTCTAATTGCTATCATTTCTGTCCCTCCGAATCACAGGTTTGCATTGTTAAAGGTTCATCAACAAGGTGGTGCTTCATATCTTTTGTATTTATCAGAAGATATGGCGGTGCAACAGTGTAAATGTGTTTATGAGCACTGCTTAAAATATCAGTCAGCTGACCATTAATATCCTCATCAGGATTAATATTGCTGATAGCATTTTTATAAAAATCCAGATTATAACCGGCAACTGTGTATTCAGATATTTCATCTACAGAAAAATCACAATATATTATGAACAATTTGTTTTTATATGCAATTATCATGTCTCCATTCCAGGATTTTGAATCATTATCTTCTTTTTTTACAAAACCATTATTTTCAAGAAAGAATTCAAGTTCTCCTACAATACGCTTTATTACGTATTTAATATCAAGTGTCCTTTTTTTGTTCAGCTGAAAAATCGAAGCAGCATTCAGATTAACACACTGCCTAATTAACAGATTAGTAGTAGATACCCCATAAATTATTCCGTTATCGAGTTTCCTGAGTTTATAAGACAGTGGAGCGGTTTCTGTATATTTTGAGTTATCTTCTATTATTCTCGTATCGGTTGCGAGATAAACTGTATCTTCCTTAACATACCCTAATATTACTGACATATTTATTCCCTCCAAATCTCAGGTGTAAATTTTTTGTTATCCATAACGACAATCGGGAAGAACTTATTTTCGCTAAACCTTAAGGCATTCATAACCTCCCTGATTCTTCTTTTTGCAGGTTCGCTTTTTGTTTTTTCGAGTGTGGCACGCGCCACTTCGCAGTCATCGCTGTTGCCATGAACGACAAAATCTGTTACTTCCTTAAAACGAAGGGACGGATTGATATCAAATACCCTTCCGTTTTCAATTACTGTCAGAGTACTATACAGACGAATTCCGTTACATGGATTATCATCATCAAGATTATTAAGTGACTTATAACATTCTTTCAGTACTTCGACATGAAATCCGATCATAGTTTCCTCGTCAGTCGGTTCTTCATAATTAATAGTATCATCTAAATTCAGATATACATCGCTTATATTTCCGGGCATCATAACGAAAATTTTCTTCCCTGATACTTTCAGTGGGACATTTTCCTCATCGCAGTAATCTTCCTCATCAAAAAATTTTTTACAGTCTCTGACTGATACTGCAACAATTACTCTCTTCTTTTCTTTTATTACTATAACCATTTATTCCTCTACGACTTCATATTCTAACTTATCTGTATCTATCAGAATAAACGGGCCGCTCACTCCTTCACACATACCGCCGCTGGCTCTCAGACCTCCAAGGATTCTTTCTCTGACATCAAGCGAATTATCAGCTAAATACGGAAATGCATAATTTCGGCCACTCCCTGATGCTCCCCATGATGTAATATGTATGATGCAAAAATCCCTTTCTACATAATAAACTTTATTTTTATAGGCAATCAGAAGTGATACCGGCATTTTTCCATACTCGTCGAGCATATTAAACTCCCTGAAAACATCTGTAACTTTATCTACAATTACGTTTATCAGGTGATATTTTGTAAGCTCATCATTTTCATCCGGAACAAATATTTCAGGATGTGAACACAGAAGCTGATGACCTGCAACCAATCCGCATATACCTACAAGCATCCCATTAGGAAATTTCTTAATTTTATATGTTGCTTCCTGGAGCGAGTTATACATTTCCATACCGAAACTTGTCTGGGTATCACAGCCCATATAAACATTGTCATCTTTACATACTGCAACTATTACGCTCATAGTTTCCTCCTTTTTAGTGAACACATTCTAACCCTGAATCCGACATCATATATGTATGTTGGGAAAAAAAGAGCCTTCCGAAGAAGACTCCTTATCTTTATATATTTTTTTCTTAGATTTCTTTTCCTTCTTTTACAGCCTGGTCAATCTTATCAAGCATATTGATT
>JAKSOR010000016.1 GCA_024405515.1 Clostridia bacterium | reverse complement strand
TTAGATTTCTTTTCCTTCTTTTACAGCCTGGTCAATCTTATCAAGCATATTGATTGTTGCTGTGTAGATGTCCTTTAAGCATTCCTTGTTTACTCTGTCAGGAGTATCAAGAACTGTGTGATAAAACTGCGGAATAGGTGCCTGGCACATAGCTGTGATACCTGCTACTCTGAAACCGCCCTGAGAGAAACCTGCTGCGTCTGTTGAACCGCCAAAGAACGGAAGTGCACCTTTAACGCATTTTACACCGACTTCTTCTGCTGCATCAACGAATAAGTCATTGAGTTTCACATCTGTCTTAACTGTTGAGTTAAGGTCTTTGTAGTTGGCAATAAGGTCTTTTGTCTCATCAAGTGAGTCAAAGGATACGATATATGTCGGAACATCCTTAAAATCGTCTTTATGCTGTTTGCACCATGCTTTTGTTCCTCTGAGTCCTGCTTCTTCAGATCCTGAGAGAGCTACACCGACTTCAACGTTTTCAAGAACAACACCGTTCTTTTCAAGTTCGTGAAGAATGCCCACGCCCATAAAGCAACCTGTAAGGTTGTCTGTTGCACCAGGAACAGGTTTTTTCTCATTCCACATGAAATACATACCGATTTCGAAAGGAAGGAAGATAAGTGATGCGATTCCTGCCCAGAAATATGCTGCATCTGCCGGTGTAAGCATTGACGGCATTCCTGCTGTTGCCACTGCTCTTACGATGGATAAAATGAACATATAGAATACACCGACTACTGCGATGATAATGTGTCCTACATATGCTCTTCCGCCGAGTTTTTCATTTACTACCCAGTTCCATGCTGAGTCCATATGTCCGTTGAAGAGTACTCTTGCTTTTACTTCACCGCTGCACTTTCTGATTGCGGTTACGTTCTGGGATTCCTGTTCTTTGAAGAGAGGATCTACAGCCTGTTTATAGAGGATGAATTCAAGAATCATTGCTGTGAATCCGAAAATCATTAAAACTGCACCGATAAGCGGATAGAAGAAATATAATACGAGCTGTGCAAGTGCAATTGTCATTGTAATATAGATCCAGCCGTAAAACGCATTCGGATGAAGTTTGAAAGGCTCTACTGATGCTTTTTCGACACCGCAGTTCTTTTCAAGTTCCTGAGCTATATATTCAGCTCCCCTTTTCTCACCTTTTGAACCAGGTGCACGTGTTCCGAAGGTATTACAGATATATGTGATATTATCAGCCATATAATCTGCTGCCTGTTGCTTGTTATTGATTAAATCTTTTAAAGCACTCATAATTTTTCTCCCTTAATTGATAAATCAATTATACTATCAATAACAAGCATTTGCAATTTTAATTTGTTTTCCTTTGTGGTTGCATAAAACGGCTTTAAACTATATAATTATTGTGATTAAACCAATAGGAGATTGCTTATGGATTATGCAGTATACGGCGCAGGAAGTTTAGGACTTATCTTCTCAGCATTCCTTGCAAAAAACGGCGAGAAATTTGATCTTATCGATCGTAACACAAAAAGCATCAGTGCTATTAAGGAAAAAGGCATCAAGGTATGCGGCAAAGTTGATTTCGTACAGAATGTCTCATGCTGTCTTGATACTGAAGTTGAGAAAAAGTATGACATTATCTTCCTTTACACAAAGCAGATTAACAATGTTCAGACAATAGAAAAAATTGCCAAATTCCTTAAAGAAGACGGCGTTATCTGCACAATGCAGAACGGACTTCCGGAAAAAGATGTTGCAAAAGTTATCGGTGACAAACGTGCATACGGCTGTGCAGTCGGCTGGGGTGCAACAAGACTTGAACCTGGCGTATCAGAACTCACATCCGAAAACGAAAGAGCATGTCTTGCATTCTCATACGGCAGTTTTGACGGACATAAAGATGCATATCTTGAGGAAATCGGAAGAATCCTTAACGTAATGGGCGATGCACATCTTGAGGAAAACTTCATCGGTGCAAGATGGGCAAAACTTTTAATCAACAGTGCTTTCTCAGGACTTTCCGCAGTAACAGGCGCAACATTCGGCGAAGTTGCAAAGAGAAAAGATTCAAGAAAGATTGCACAGCTCGTAATCAAGGAATGTATTGATGTAGCAAAAGCAGCAAAAATCAAAATCGAGCCTGTTCAGGGTAACGATATTGCAAAACTCTTCGATTACAGCAACGGTATTAAAAAAGCAATCGGTTTCATGATCATCCCGATTGCCATGAAAAAACATGCATCCCTTAAAGCATCCATGCTTCAGGATATCGAAAAAGGAATCCCGTGTGAAATTGATTCAATCAACGGCATTGCTTCAGAGTACGGTGTAAAATACAACACACCTACCCCTATGAATGATAAGATTATCGAAATCATCCACAAGATTGAAGCAAAGGAATTAAAACCTTCATTCGATAATATCAAATTATTCTGACAGATATCATTATATTTAAGGCGTCTCTCACGAGGCGCCTTTTTAATTTAAGAGCTTCCGTTTCCGGAAGCTCTCATCGCTTTAATTATCAAGGCTTTTTATTCATATTGTCATTTTTGTCTTTGACCTGGTTTTTGCCCAGAGCGTTTTTGTTTTTGTCCTTCTTATCGACAGCTTTCTGCTTATTAGGATTGAACTCTTCATCAAGATTTGCCTTGAGATTCTTCTTTTTGTCTTCAAGATTATTTATGTTGTTAATGTTGTTTATGTTAAGATTGTCATCCGGTTTTTCGATATCCTTTTCGTCTTCAATCTTATTCATAGCTTCATCAAGGCTCTGCATAAACATAATATCTTTATTGTTCTTCTCGTTAATCTTGTTTTCGCTGAGCTGTTTTTCAAGATCTTCATCCATCTTGAATTCACTTGGTTTGTATCCTTTTTCAGAATAGAAATCATTCTCATCGGCATCTTCCAGAATCATGTTATTGTCTCCTAATTCCATGAACTCATTGTCCATTGCCTTGTAAAGATTTTCGTATTCATTCTTCTTAAGGATATTATCCATTTTTTCATTGAGCTCTGAAGCATCATCAATTTCCTGATAATCAGGTTCATTTCCTTCCATCATATTGCCGAGGCCTCTTGCAAATGCCTGATCTGCTACATGAATAACATCTGAAGCGAACTGATATCTTTCTCTTTCCGTCCTGCTGAGATGTCTCATTCTGGCAGTCGAAAGTACATTCTCAGTGACTTTCTGTTTCTCTATTCTCGCTTTTTCGGCAAGATGTTCAGCTTCTATATTCTGTTTTTCCGTTGCTAATGCCTCCGGACCGAATTTCTTTGCTCTGTCAAGTCTTTCTCTTTCGGTAAGTAACTCTTCATTAAGATAATCTGCATACTGCTGTTCTTTATAAGCTTTTATTGCCTTGTTATCTTTAGCTTTGGCGAATTTCTTTGCTTCTTCAACCATCTTATTGAAAGCTTCACTGTCGAACATCTCTCTGTCCTTCTTTAAGGACTTATTAAAGTTCTTTGCTGCTGTCTCAAATGGTCCGTACGAAGAATCTCCTCCGAAGATATGTGCATTATCACTGATTGCATCATCAAGATTCGGCATATCAACTTCATCCTCAAGCACTGCTGCCACCGTTCTATCATAAATGGCTCTCTGCTGCTTGCTTATGTTTACAAGTTCTTCTTTGCTTCTTGCAGCAAGGATTCCCTGAGCTTTCTTATATATTTCGGTTCCTTCATGGAATGCAGCCGCACTATTTACACCGGTACAGAAACCATTCTGAGCCTTGGATACATCAACTGAATGGAGAGGCTCTATCTTGTTTGATATTTCTGCTCCGCTGATAAGTTCACAGAGATATTCTCCGTAAACAACTGCTTTTTCTTTGTCAGGTGTATCAGAATCTATAGGGTCAGGCTGTCCCGGGAAGATCTTCTTTCCCTGCATAAGATCTGCAAGATATCCGGCAACAATATTCTTTCTTGCATCAATTGCTCTCTTCCTTCCGTTTATATCATTTTCAGGCGGTAACTGAACTGCGGTCAGATCTTTAATAATCTTTACCCTTGCCTCAATATTTCCTGAACCGGTAGCGTTAGACAGGTCATTCTGATGGAATGCTTTTTCAACATCATAATAATCTGTAATTTCCTTGCCGTAGTTCTTTGCAAACGAAATTGCTGCATATCTGTTAGGATCTTTGGCAATACGCATTGTCTCTTTGATATTAGCGATGTACTCATCATTAACTGATTCAGGCAGTTCAAGTCCGTTGGAAGCAAGTTTTACTTTAACAGTATTTATAAGTTCATCACACTGCTTATCATCAAAGACATCATAATTTTTGCCCGGTATAGCATATGTTCCGGAAGCAATACCTGTAAGCACATCATCGAAAATATCTGCAGGATTCATGCCTTCCTCTTTTGACTCTTTAATGTAGATATCTGTCTGATATTCAGCAATTTTCCTGTGAACTCTGTCATATGCAGCTCCGCCTATATTGAAATCATCGCCGCTGAGTCCTGCTCCGAACGCAAGAGCATCTTTGTCCGATGTTTTGTTGCCTGCGTGTCTATCCACATATGGTTCAATTTTGTTGCAGTGATATGTGAAATCAAGAAGGTCCTGCATATACTGTCCGTATACCCATACTTTCTCATCTTCACTGTATCCAGGAATATTATCGTGAGGCTGTCCAGGATAGTATCCGGTTCCGCAGTACATCTGTGCAACCTTATCTATCATAAGTTCCTGTCTCTGTGCTTTGCTGAGCCCTGCAAATTCACTTGCTACCTGTGCTGCTGCGTTGATATCCCTTGAACCTACCGTATTGATAATGTCCATATCATGCTGAGTATGAATTACGCCGAGGACATCTATCTTTGCTTTTACATCATCACTGAAATTATCAAGCACAATAAGCTCATTTGCGGCTACATCATCATATGTAATCCACGCAGTATGTTTGATATCCTTATATGTCTCCTCACTGATATTTCCCGGTTTTGCGTAACCTGCAAATGAAAGGACATCCATGACTTTGCCATACAGTTTTTCATACTCTTCCGGCTTTGTTATATCAGCTTTATCAATTCCTGTAAGTTTTACTTCGCCCTTTGCGATATCTCCGATAAACATACCGATCTCATGATCAGTAAGTTCATTCGCGTGCATCATATAAAACTCAAAGTACTTTTTGGCTTCCTTAACATTCGAATCGAAATCAGCATATTCGCCCATATTATTAAAGAATTCCTGAGCTTCTTTTTCTTTTTCCTGTATGTATTCCTTCTCAGCAAGGTCCTTCTCATATGCAGCAATATTCTTTTCTCTGTAAGCTTTCTGCTTTTCTGTAAGAGCCTCACCCATCATGTAATTCTTCTCATTATCATCGATTCTGATGTCTGCGTAGAAATTGTTGTAATATTCATCGATGAATTCGGAATATTTCTCTTTTGCAGCCTGGTCGTATGCAGTCTTGTCATTTTCAAACTCATGTAGTTCGTCAACAATATAATCCTGCTTCATAAACTCATCAAATGAGAACGGGACATCTCTGAAGTCACCGACCTCAAATGCTTCTTTCCTGCCGACAATATAACTCTCAGGGATTCCCATTTCAGTAAGTTCTGCAATTCTCTGGTCAGTAACAGCCTTGATTGTTATATTTATTGATGCAAGTTCTTCTCTTGCAGCTGCATTCTCCGGATCTGCTTCTATACTCTGGGCAAGTTCTGCTTTTCTTTCAGCAAATAATCTGAGCTGTTTATTGATTTCTCTGTCTGCTTCTTCAAGAGTTCCGTCAATAAGAGATACACGTGAAGGATTATTTTCGGTTGCTTCCTTATATTCTTTCTTAACCTGAGCACTAAGCACTGTGCGGCCGTTCTGTTTTCTGAAGTCATTGATACTTTCAATCGGATTATTGATGAAATCCATAATCTTAGTGTATTCCTCAGAACCAGGTTTGATATCCCTGTTGATCATATAATCGACCATATACTCATGTGCATGGAACAGAATGTCACCGGTCTTGACATTGCCGCCGTATACATTGCTGTCCTTTGCTTCCTTTACGGCTTTGTCAATTTCATCAGCATAATCGCTGACAATGCCCATTACTTTGTTTATTTCCTGATCGACTGTGTTCGGGTTGTTCTTTATCTCGGAAGCATAATCAATGGTATGTGCTGTCTTATCACTGATATTGTAATAATAAGGTGATGCATTACCGAGGTCTTTAAGTTCATCAGGGTCAGATGCAAAGAAGTTTCTGATATATCTTGAAGAATCATACTGTTTTCCATTGATTGTATACTTACCGAATATGTTATTGACATCGTATCCTGCTATATTAGGAATCAGTCTTGCTGCAGCACTTATGATTGTGTTATCAACCTTGTTGTCAGGATCGAGTTTGCACATTGCTTCAAGTGAACGCATCATTAAGGTCGGTTCAATTCCGAATCTCATTGTGGTCTTATCAAAATCTTTACGTGAGGATAAGGCATTATGGTTTGTAAGGAAATATGCCATACGTTTTCCGATTTCCGGAGTATCGGAATGGAGAACATTCTTTGCATAATTCTCTTTTGCCTCAACAGATTTTTCATATGCAATCTTAACCGGATTCTTCAGGAAATCATGAATATCGATTCCGTTTGCCTTGCAGCAGGAATAAATCTGTGAAATCGCATTGAACTGTGCACACTGTTTTGATGCAGCTCCCCTGTACTTCTGCGGGAACTCCTTCTCTCTGTTGGTGAAAACGTTTCCAGGGATGGAATCGTCAAATCTGTCTCCTATGAATTCAATGAGTTCATCATACTTATTGTTGATTTCCTTGAATTCTTCTGCGGCTTTGATGATTTCTTTTGCATTTTCTGCTTTCTTTGTCTTATCTGTAAGCTTTGCATCCTTTTCAACTGCAATTCTGGCTTTATTGAAGGACTCGATATATTTGGAGAATCCGTATCCCTTCCTTATCTGTTCTCCTTCACTGTTTGCATCCAGAATTCCGAGGCTCTCAGCTTTTTCAATAACGCTGATGATATCATATGCTGTTGCATCATTGATGACTATATCCTGACTTAAGAAAGGTGTTACTGCCTCTGCATCCGGTAAAAGTCCACTGAACAGGAAGTCGCCGCCTTTTGCTACTGCTTCGTGAGGGAATGTTTCATCATCCTTAATTTTCTCTTTTACAAGATTTGCCTCTTTTGTGGTAACTTCCTCATTAACATAGTTTTCGTCCATGTCTGTTACTTTTCCGGAAGCAAGTTTGAGGTTGCTTTCAAGATATCCGAGAGAATCACTGAGTTTTACCCTTTCTTCTTTTGTAAGAGGAATCTTATATGAGTTTTCTTTAAGATTTGCAATTTCCTTCTCAGCTGCGACCTTGTATTCAGCTTCGTTTTCAATACAGAACTTCCAGTTCTTCATCTTTCCGTGGCATCTCTCTACGGATTCAAAATCCATATGGTTGAGAATAACTTCCGATGCCGGAACAATGACTTCAAGAAGTTTCATGTTCTTTTCAGGATTCTTTTTATTGAATACAAGTGATGTGAATTCACAATCAGGAAGTTCTTTCTTTAAAAGATCTCCGTAAGTCTTGCTTCCCTCATCTGTTATCTTGTCGAAATGGTTTGCAACATTATAATCCGAAACAAACTGATCAATCTTGTCAAATGACTTGGCGATTTCGTATGCTGTTTCATTCGTATAGAATTCGGACTTGTCAGCATATTTTGCATAGAGAGAATCAAGTTTATTCTTTTCCTCCTCGATGTCATCGACCATATCTCTGATAAAGTCGCCCTTAATGTCATTTCTTATTGATTCGAAATCATCCTTGACTGTATCTTTCTTTCTCTCCCATGCTCCGTTATCAACGGCTGTCAGCATCATCTGTGCGCAGCGGTCGGCAATTTCATTGTTTCCGACACTTATGGCACTGTTTCTGAGTTTTGCTGCTTCAATATAAGCTTCAGCCTGATCATTTCTGTTGGTTCTTATAAGGTTAAAGAGATTATCTACTTCGATCGTGCTTGCAAGATGGAATTTATCTCTGGTAAGCTGTGTGGCTTTTACATTTACAGTCTTTACCGTATCCGATACAAAGTCCTGGAAATATTTGTTATTTACATCAGAAGAAGAAATTCCGTTCCTGAGAGTGTCAATTCTGTCAAAAGCTTTTACAAACTGCATTACGTCTTTGGCCTTACCTGATTCTGCTTTTTCAGCAAGTTTGTCAAGACTTTCGAGTTTTTCTTTGATTTCTTTTTCGCCTGCTTCAGCTTCTTTTAACTGTACAGAGAGCTCGGCGAGTTTTTCACGCTGCTGTTTCTGATACGGGGTAAGGTTGGCTTTTAAGTATGAGTTTTTCTCATCTGTGGCTTCAATGATTCCCTGTCTTTCGCCCTCTCTCATGTCAAGATATGTAGCATATGCTCCTGAGAGTTCTGCCTTACTGAGTCCGTCAGCACTGTGAAGTTTGGCGTATTCTTTTTCAGTAAGAACCTTCTCAAACATCGGAGGAACTTTGGTAAAGTCTTCCCTGCCGATTGCTTCTTTTCTTGCAGCATAATAGGATCCGGTGATTTCGCCTTTTTCAAATGCAGTATTCAAAACATTGACCCTGTCCTCTACTGCAGTGGCAATCTCCTGATTAAGTCTTATGAGTGCTTCCTCGTCTTCCGGAGTCGGATTATCTGAGAGCAGTCTTTCCTGAAGTTCAAACTTTTCTCTGTATTTAGCAGTAATCTTCTTATTGAAGTCTTCTTCTTCCTTAATGAAACTGTGACCAGGCTCTGTATAATCTTTGAAACGGCTGCCGGCGTTGTCCTGAGAAACCAGCATTTCTGCATTTACCCTGTTTTCATTAATGAGAGGCAGATTGTTTCTCTTTCTGTATTCGTTTTCCACTTTTGCAGGATTCTTAATATAATCCTCTAAAAGTTTATATTCAGGGCTGCCTTTCTTGTATCCCTTCTGTATAACGAAATCTGTAAAATACTGCTGTCCCTGATATCTTATTTCGCTCTGGTACACGTAATCCAATACAGTTTCCTTAATTGATGCATCTTCGGAAGTCGGATCATCAAGAACAATTCTGTCGGCTTCCGGAGCGTAATCGATTACAGCCTTTAATATATTGTCAAGTTCCTCACGAGGAGTTGTTTCTTTGTTCCTGATTTCTTCATTGTAGTCAAAAGATTTTGCAGGTCTTATCTCCGAAAGGTTAAATCCGTCCGGGGCAAGATCGGCGAAATCATGAGTCTTATCTCCCATAAGGAAGATATTTCTTATATTCTTTTTGGCATCTTTCTTATTATCAGACAGCGTGAAGTTGCTTATTGCATCCTTATCAGCATTTAAAATGAGAGTTCCGCCGCCGAATGTCATAATCATCGTATTATGGACTTTGTTCTTAGGATTCTTCTCAAGTTTTGCCATTGCTTCAAGCATACGTCCGGATATCAACGTGAAATCTATGCTGTATTTGTTGGATGTGGTAAGGTGTCCGGCCATTCTCTTTCCGAGAGAATCAGCATCATTATTATAGTCCGTCGACATGAGCTTATCGTTACGTTCCGTGACGACTCTTCTGTATGATGTCATCGGATGGTCGATGAATTCATCAAGAGGGATACCTAATTCCTTTGAGAAGTAACTGATCTGACAGATTGCATTGAACTGAGCCATCTGTTTGCTCTTTCCTTCCTCTCTCCACTCTTTCGGGAAATCTGCCATTCTGTTTGAGAAAATATTTCCGGCAACGCCTTCACCGAGTTTGTCCCCGATAAACTCAAACAGTTCTTCATATCTTCCCCTGTATTCTTCAAGTTCGTTTGAAGCTTCAGTTACCTTCTTTACATTCCCGGAAATCTTTTCAGGGTCAGTCAGTCCCTCGCCTTCAGCAAGAAGGTCTTTGAGTTTTGTCTGGATTAATGAATACTTTGTAAAACCATAGAGTTTGACGCCTGATTCGCCGCCGGCAGCATCGTCCATGATACCGAGTTCATCTGCTTTCTTGATGATTTCCCTGATATCCTTCTTGGTCTCATCCTCAATCCACATTTCGTCATATACATATTCAGTGCCGAAATCAACAGCTTCCTTACTGTTCTGGACTATTACCATATCACGCAGATCCTTGTCATATGCATCGAACGGGAGATTAAGATCATCGACATATTTTTTTGAAATTATGCCGTCTCCGTCTGCCATGACATCGAGGATATTCTCATCATAAGCGGTGCTGTTCTGCTCAAGTGATTTCTCACCGCTGAGAAATTCTTTTGCATCTGCAAAGTTTTTCTTTTCCTGTTCACTTAATGTTGTTGAAGAAAGTTTGCTGTCAATAACATTCAGCTGTTTTTCATACGGATTATGATATTTTGCCTCATTATCGAGCGTATATACATATCCCTTTGCTTCACGGTTCATTTCAACAAGTGTTTCAGGTTTTGCATTCCTTAAGACGACACGAAGCACTGTATCCATTGTCTTGAAATTGGATATCATGGTCGTGGAGCTGACGCTCATTCCGTAATATTCATTATCAAAGCCCGGGATATTTGCCTTTAAAAGTTCAGGAACACTGTTATATCCGCCTTTGACTTTTGTTGCGCAGTCTTCTTTAAGGCAGTCAATTGCACTGAATACCTTTCCGTATGCCCTTGTGTATCTGCTTATATTGTTGAATTCGAAGAATTTCTCTCTGTCCTCAAGTTTATCGCTCTCAATATAGTTGAGTCCTTCATGAATTGTATCCATGGATTCGGAAAGTGTTTTTCTGACCTGATCCGAATAGTAATCGTTAAGGACATCTTCGACATCCTGCATTTTCCTTAAGGCATCATCCACTCTGACGAGGTTGTCGTCTATGCTTTCTCCCTGATTAAACGCCTGTTCTGCGACATAGACAGTTGTCATAACCTGCGCCGATACGTTGGCCGTTTCGACCTTGTGGGCCTGTTCTGCCCAGTATCTGCCATGTGCTGCCTGAAGGAAAGTTTTTGCACTCTGACCAAAACCTTCATCCAAGAGTCTTTCTAATGTTTCAGCTTCAGTTGCACCAAGAACGTCCTTAGTGTCGTGTTCAAAACTGCTGTCAAGGTGAAGTGTATTCTCAAGTACATCTTTGTATCTGGCCTGTGCCTCATTTAATGTGTTTTCGGCATGGTCTTTAAAGTGCTTATTGCATTCAGGATATGAAGTAAGTTCGCCAGAAAGTGCCTTGACATCATTAACACGTGCACGGAAAGCTTTGAAACTTTCGATATCGTCATAATTTACTTTTTCGGCAAGTTCATCAAGGGATTTTACAGCTTCTGTTAACTGCTTCTCCTTTTCCTCCATTTCCTTATATTTGACTGAAAGGGCATCCATCTTAGCTCTCTGCTCTTCCTGGAAAGGAGTGAGGTTCATTCTTATATAACCTTCCTTCTTATCACTTGCTTCAATTAAATTAAGGATTTCACTGTTATAATCGTTTAAATATGTCTCATAACTTGCATCAATTTCAGCTTTATTTAAGTTCTTGATTTCAGAAAGTTTTCCAAACTCTTTCTTTGTCAGGAGTTTATCCGTAAATTCAGGTACGGAATCAAAGTTTTCGGCATCAAGAGCTTTGGTTCTTAAGTTATAATATTTGAACGGAATTTCGCCGGCTTCAAATGCTTCGGTAAGTCTGTTTACCCTGTTCGTGATAATTCCTGATATTTCTTTATTTAAGTTATCAAGCTGTGTTTCTTCCTGCTCTGTTGCTGTGCCGGCAAGTACTTTGTCAGACAGCGTGTATTTTACCTTATACTTCTCCTGGAGAGTCTTATTGAGTTCTTTATCCTCTTTGATGAATTTATGTCCAGGCTCTGTATAGTCTTTATAGCGGTTACCGTACTCATCATTAAAATGACTGATTAAGTTGTTGATTCTCTCTTCTTCGGCAAGAGGAGCATTGAATTTTTTGCGGTATTCGTTCTCCATTTTGGCCGGATTTTCCATATATTTTTCAAGAAGGCCAAACTCAGGACTTCCTTTCTTATATCCTTTTTCAATGACATAATCCGCAAAATACTGCTGTGCCTGGTATCTTAACTTATCAGCATCCATGTAAGCGCTTACTGTATCATCGATTTCATATTCACCGGTATCAGGATCCTTCTTATACATAAGTTTCTGTGATTCGGCTGTGAAATCAATAACCGCCTTCATAACGTTTTCAAGTTCCTGTTCAGGAGTATTTTCCTTATTCTTTATCTCCTCTTTGTAGTTGATGGATGAAGTGAACTTAAAGTCTTTAAGGTTGAATCCGTCCGGAGAAAGATCTGCAAAGTTTTCAGTCTTATCACCCATAAGGAAGATGTTTCTGATATTCTGCATCTTCTTATCATCCGTGAAGGATGTTGCCTTTTTGTCACTGTTAAAGTTAATTAAATTGCATCCGAATGTGGACAGTTCACTGTTATGAACCTTGTAGGCAGGATTCTTTTCAAGTTTTGAAAGTGCCTCAAGATAACGCCCCTGTACCTGAACATACGGAATGCTGTAAGAATCATGGCTGATTAAATATCCGGCCATTCTCTTACCGAGTGAATCAGCATTATTGTTATAGTCAGAGGCCATGAGTTTATCGTTACGTTCTGTAACCCATCTTCTGTACATGGTGAACGGACTGGAGAGACCTTCGTCCATATCAATACCCATCTGTTTACCGAAATAAGCAAACTGGCAGATTGCATTAAACTGAGCTGCCTGTCTGTTTTTGTCTCCTGTTCTCCATTCTTTAGGGAAACATGATTCTCTGTTAGAGAAAACATTACCGGCAAGGCCGTTTCCGAATTTATCCCCGATAAAATCAAAGAGCTGTTCATATTTGGCTTTGCAGTCTTGCAGTTTTTCAGCATTTTCGGTAATTTTTACTGCATTTTCCTCAATTGCCTTCGGATCCGTGAGATTCTGACCTTTGGCAATATCATTTTCCATCTCGTTATAGAGTTTGACATAATATCCGAAGCCGTATGACTTACCGCCTGACTCGCCGCCGATGGCATCTTCCATAAGACCGAGTTCTTCGGCTTTTCCGATGACTTCTTTGATATTTTTCTTTGTGCTTTCATCAATGAGCATTTCATCAAATGTATACTCAACTGCTTTATCCTGAGCCTGAGGTTCCATCTGATTAATCAGAAGATCATCCATTTTTTTATCGTAGAGACTGAACGGAAGATTGAGCGAATCCAGATGATCTTTAGCCATTGTGCCTTCATAGTTAGATACCATATCAAGGACATCCTCATCATAATGTGTGGATTCTCCTTTTAATGACTGCAGACCGTTAATGTACTCCGTTGCTTCTTTGAATTTCTGTTTCTGTTCTTCGGTTAATGATGATTTTTCAACATTTTCTGAAATTTTATCCACACCTTTGAACATTTCATGATAACTTTCAGGATTATCAATAGGATAAACGTAATTATCAGTTACATTTTGTAACTGGTTAATAACTGAAAGCGGTGCGTTTTCAAACAGCGCCGGTATAAGTTTGTCAAATGCATTGATGTTCTTAAGAAGAACCGATGTTCTTAATGAAGTAGCAAAAGTGTTTGTTCCTATTTCCACGCCTCTGTTCTTCAGATATTCACCGACTGATTTTTCAGGAACACCCGCCATAAATGAGAAGTCCTTATCCATTGCTTTAAGAGTTGTGAGAACTTTTGCATATGCCCTTGTAGTCTTGCTGAGCTGATTGTATTCAAAGAACTTTTCTCTGTCCGGTCCGTTATAGCATTCGAGTGCTTCATTCAGTGTTTTCATGGATTCACCAAGCGTGTCCGTAAACTTCTTTAAAGGAAGCGTCCCTGCTTCTTTCTTACATTCACTGCACTTGGTCATCACATCTTCTTTCTTTACATCCCATGACACGTTGTTGGCAACGATGTCTCCCATAAGATTCTTGCATTTCTGAACTGTTTCAGGAGAATTATTCTCAGCTGCCCAGTGTTTTGAATCCGCTGCATCGACAAATGCTGCTAACTGTTCATCTTTTCCTTCTTTTGCAAGCTTCATAAGATTTTCTGCTTCTGAAAGGTCTTCCACCTCTTCTGAAGTACTCAGATGGAGAACATTTTCCATTATGTCTTTGAATTTTGCAGTGCTTGTCTCTTTTGCCTCTTCAACCATCTTACTGAAAGCATAGTTACATGCCGGAGATTCTGAAATATCCGTCATAAGAGTGTCGATAGTTATGAATTTGTCTGTAAGAGCTTTGACATCTTCTGTCTTTTTAAGCGATGCTTTTTCTGCAAGTTTGTCTAAAGATGCAATTGCTTCTGTAAGTTGTTTTTCTTTTGTATCGATTTCCTTTCTGGCCGCAGAAAGTTCATCAAGTTTTAATTTCTGTGATTTCTTGTATTCATCGTTTCCGATTCTTACATATTTTGTTTTTTCATCATGTTCTTCAATGAAATCGAGGACTTCATTATTCTTTATCTGAAGGTATGTGCTGTATTCCTGATGTAAAACTTCATTTGTAAAATTAGTGTATTCAGGGAGCTTTGCGAACTCTTCTTCAGTAAGAGTTTTTGTGAACATTTCAGCCTGTTTTGTGAATTCACCATTTTTAAGCTGGTTTACCCTCTGATCATAATAAAGTTGTGTAATTTCTTTATTTGCAAGAGCCTCGGAAAGAGTATTTATTCTTTCTGATACCTTATCGCTCCATTCTTTATTGATTTTCTTGAGTCTGTCTTTGTCAGCCTTTGTTGCTGTTTCATTAAATACTTTGTCTGAAAGTGTCTGCTGTTCATTAGAGAAGGCTGCTAGTTCCGTATTAAGCTGCTGATCCTCAAGGATATATTTCTTACCCGGATTCTCATATTCTTCCATACGGTTTCCCCAGTCTTTTTGTTTCGTCTTGATAGCTTTATTGACTTCGCTTTCATCTTTTTTTACGTAACCGTGAGCAACTCGGTATTCATTTTCCACTTTACCAGGGTTTTCCATATAATCTTCGAGAAGTTTATATTCAGGACTGCCTTTAGTGAATCCCTTCTGAATAACATAATCAGCAAAGCACTGCTGCGCATGGTATCTGATAGTATCCACCCCGACATATGCCCCGACGTTTTCTACTAAAGTTCTCCTGCCGTTATTTACTACAATATTGTATTTTTCATTGGCATCTTCATAATCACAGACAGTCTCTAAAAGATGATCCAGTTCCTGCTGAGGGGTGTTCGGATTATTTTTAATCAGTCCTTTATAATCAGGATCACCGAAAGTTGCTGTTACAGGGTTAAATCCTCCCGGAGTTATATCCATAAAGTCCTGTGCATTATCTCCTTCAAGAAGGAGCATTCTTACATTTGAATTTCTTCCGAAATTGCTTTTTACTGTAAATGATGTTGTATCTTTGCCGGATTTACTAAGCTGATATCCACTGGCAAATGAACCGACAATCGCGTTATGTACTCTTTTCTCCGGATTCTTTTCAAGTTTTGAAAGAGCTTCAAGTGAACGGAAAGCAAACGGATTATATTCAGTGCCTTCTATCTGTGTAAAGAACCCAAGGAGACGAACACCGAGTTTTTTGTCATCGTTATGTGATGAAACAAGAAGCTGTTTATGATGCTCATCAAGTTTTTCCTTATATGACTTTACCGGATGTTTAATAAATTCCTTGAGAGGAACACCCATTTCTTTTGCATAGTATGCTGTCTGACAGATTGCATTAAACTGAGCACACTGCCTGTTCTTCTTGTTATCCAATCTCCAGTCTTTAGGGAATGTAGTTGATCTGTTAGAGAATATATTTCCGGCGACGCCTTCTCCTAACTTATCCCCTATGAAATCAAACAGTTTATCATAATCATCTTTCGTCTTTTTAAGATAATCAGCAGTTTCTATTATTTCCTTTGCATTTTCTGCTATTGCTTTCTCATCTTTAAGGGATGCACCTTTTTTAAGGAGTTTTTCTAATTTGGACTGCACTGCATAGTATTTTGCAAGTCCGTAATTTTTTATGCCACTTTCCCCACCGAGACTTTCCTGCATAATACCCATTTCTTCAGCCATCTCAACGATATCAAGAATGTTCTTCTCTGTTTCCGGAGTAATTTCCATCTCATCATACACGTACTCAGCTGCATAATATCCGGCATTTGGAACACGATTACTTGAGTTGAGAACAATATCGGAACATTTCACATCGTATGGTTTAAAACCAAGATTTTCGGAATCTATCTTTTCTTTTGCAATAGTGCCTTCTCCTTGTGAAACAGCATCCAGAATACGTTCATCAGAATTAATATAATTGACATCTAATGAGGCCTGAGGTTTAAGGTACTCTGAAACCTCTGTGAATTTTTGCTTCTCTTCTTGGCTCAGTATTGTTGAGGACTGTATCATAGGTTCTATTAAAGAAAGTCCTTCGGCATAGATAGAATGATACTTTGACATATCATCAACAGGATAAATATGCTTAGATAATTTATCATCCACCTCTTTTAGAACACCTACATCCGCATTATCAAGAATTTTGTTGGTAAGTTCTTCAAATAGTTTGGCTGATTCATCCCTTCCTGATTCTTCGAAATAGATATGAACTGCATCCGGGAAATTATCCCCGAAGTGATGTTTTCCGAACTCTACCATATCATTGAAATTTCCATCTACTTTGGACTTGAAATTATCCCTGAAGATATGAAGAACACTTTCATACTTATTTAATGCTCTGGCATATTCACTCATGTTATCAATGTGATAGAACTGATCTCTTGTAACCGGATTATCTAAAAGAGCAAGTTTTTCTTTTATAACTTTTGCCGGGCCTTCAAGTTCTTTTTTGATGCTTGAAATATACTTATCGCGGTTTTTTTCTGACAACTGGAGCTTATCCATACTGTTAGACTGTGCTAAGATGTCAAGTTCTTCCTTAGTCTTATTCATGTCAGCTATTTCAGCAAGACGGGCAGTAAGAAGTTTTTCATTTTTCTCATCAGGGGCAATATCCTTTGTGGTGGCTCTGATAACTGCTGTCTCATAGAACAGTTTTGCTCTTTCTTTATCGTTTGAGTTGATAATGTACTGAAGCTGATCAAATTCCGAATAACCGGTGGTTTCATCTTTAACCGTGCTGATTCCGAACTGAGCACAGAATTCATTAACTTTATTAAGAGCCTCTTCATGTTTTTCGGCTGTCTCATTAAGTTTGTCATCAACAAATTCCGGATTCGCTTTGACCAACGCATAAGCGTTCTCCATCTCAGTAATCTTTGATGCTATTTTAAAGAATCCGTCAAAGTTGTATAAAGGGTAAGAAATTTCAACATCCGAGACTGCTTTTTTCTGAAGATCTTCGTATTTTTTTATGCTGTCGGCAAGTTCTGTTTTGTTGGCTTCTATATCTTTTTCGTAATATTTGGTGAAATTTACATTATTGTACAGATTAAGAGCAATATCATTCTTTTCTTTGGAAAGTGCCACATCTGAAACTATCTCACCCGAGATTTCATCGGCACTTGCTATGCTTTCAATATATTTTGAGGCAGTTTCAACAGCAAGTCTCATCTGCTCAACAGACTTCGTTGTTTTAGGAACAAGGTCTTTGTTAAACCCCAAATCAATAACTCCGCTTACAAGTGAAGAAACAATAGCCGTGTATACAGCTATTCCCTTAAGTCCATTTCCTCTTGCCTGTTTTGCATAATTTAACAGTTGCTTTCTGATTTCTTCTTTGCCTGGCATAATACCCTCCGATATAACTTACCCAGTTATAAAAATAATTATTTTTATTTTACTACGAGTACAGCGATGTGTAAATGAAAATAAACACTACGCCCTCTGATTTTATACTCTTATTCTACACGTACAAATATGACAACTTAGTGACAAAATTAAAGCACTCCCGGAAATTTCCCCGGAAGTGCTGGAAAATAATCTGATTATTTCTATTTGTTGAGAACTTTCTTGATGGTTGTAAGAAGATTATTTATATCAATCGGTTTTGCAACGTGGGCATTCATTCCCATCTCAAAAGCCTTTCTCTTATCTTCCTCAAAAGCATTGGCTGTCATGGCAATAATCGGAATCCTGCTGATATCACTATCCATAGACCTAATGACTCTTGTTGCATCATAACCGTTCATATACGGCATCTGAATATCCATTAAAACGACATCGTAATCGGAAAGATGCTTATCTTTTAGTTTTTCAACAACAACAGTTCCGTCTTCGGCAGACTCAACCGTTGCACCGGCCTCAGTAAGGATATCAACCGCTATCTCACGGTTAAGTTCATTATCCTCAACAAGCATGATCTTCATACCCTTAAATGTGACATCACCGAGTTCGACCTTTTCCTCTTCCTTCTTTATTTCTTCCTCACTGATCCTGAAATCAAACCAGACTTTTACGGTAGTTCCGACATTTAATTCGGACTCAATCTCAATTCTGCCACCGATCATATCAACAAGTTTCTTAACAATGGACATACCAAGGCCGGTACCCTGAATACCGGAAACAGTGGTGTTCTTTTCCCTTGAGAATGACTCAAAAATATGCTCTAAAAATTCAGGACTCATACCGATACCGTTATCCCTGATTTCACTGAAATATGTCACAAATCCTTCTTTTTCACAAGGCTGTTCAGTAACCGTATACCAGATTGTTCCGTTCGGTTTTGTGTACTTGATTGCATTGGACAGAAGGTTGGAAATTACCTGTCTTGTTCTCAGTGCATCCATATACACAATTTTATGCTTAATTCCCGAAACATCCACTTTAAATGTCAGATTCTTCTCCTGAACATTCGATTTGAACATTCCGGTGAGTTCTTCTATTCTCTTTCCTATATCAAAAAGATTCTCTTCAATTGTCATCTTTCCGGACTCAATTCTTGCCATATCGAGAACATCGTTAATAAGTCTTAATAGGTATTCATTTGAATCTTCGACCTTGTTAAGACAGTCTTCAAGAACATCTTTTTTATCCATATTTCTTTTGGCTTTCTGAGTGAATCCGATGATAGCATTCATCGGGGTTCTGATATCATGGGACATATTGAAAAGGAATGTTGTCTTTGCTCTTGAAGCAGCATCCGCTGCATCCCTTGCATCCTCAAGCTCCCTCTCATACTGCATACGTTCCTTTACTTCCTCATCACAGTCAACAAATCCCACAATGACTGTATCAGGAGCATCATCCTCATCCCCGGTTTTTACGCATTCCATACGTGAATATCTGTATGTATCATAAATTTTTCTTCTGAACTCAACCGAATAAGTTTTTTGTCCCATAAGATGCTCCCGGACAGTTGCAACAGCTTCCATAAGGTCCGGTAAATCATCCGGATGGACAAATTTTGTAAAGCTCGCAATAAGTTCAGGATACGTCCTGAATTCCTCAATCGGTTTACCAAGTTCAAGTTCTACTCGTTCAGTAAAGAATGGTACTACTTCTTTTGTGATTGTGTTTATATGGTAAAGTCCTCTGTATTTTGTCAGAAGGTGCATAAAGAGGTTATTAAGTCTTTCCTCTTCTTCCTTCTTTTCTGTTTCCTGTTTAAGTCTTGCCCTGTATTCGGTGTCAACGTTTGAAAATCCGAATGCAACATGACTCGGGTCATTACCTTTAACAACCTGCGCCCTGAGATATTCTTCTTTATTCTGACTTATGTCCCTGTAGAAAATTGAAAATTCTTCCTTATCTTTAAGTTCCTCTCTTATGTAGTCAGGATCCGTAAGTTTGTAAAGCTGGTTCCTGTCTTCAGGATGAACATCAATATCAATATATTCCCTCAGTGAATCTGCATAATTAAGAATTACCCCGTAATGCTCTTCAAGGTAGTCATTTCTTCTCCACACCGTACAGGAATGAGTATCCAGATTAATTGAATAAATTGAGATGTACCTTCTTATAAAGAGGTCATTGAATGCCTGGGTCTCTTTGAGTTTTTCGTTAACGATTTCAAGTTCTTCCTTGATTGCAAGTTCTTCCTCAAGGTGTTTTGTCTTAAGTTCCCTCTTCTTTTCTCTGTCTACGGACCTTAGTCCTATGATAAGGTTATCCTTATTGGTCTGGTCTATGACACACTTTAACTGATAATATACCTGCTCCCCGTTAAGCATAAGACGGAAATCAATAATATAGTTCGGGTATTTTTCAAGAGCACCGAATACTCTCTCGATTTCTGTAGCTTCAATAAAATATTTTAAATCTTCCGGGACTATCATCGAACCCATAAGAGTGAAATAGACTTCAGGGCTCATTTTATCCATATCCATATCACCCAAAAGTGATTTTGCAAAAGAAGAAAGACGGTACGTATTTGCCTCCCCTGTAAATCTGTTAATGGAACCGATATAGTCAAAGTCCGAGTTAATTGATGCAATTACACCAAACCTTTCCTTTTCTCTCTCGACTTCCTGCTCATAATATTTCTTTGTAAGAATAAGCCTTAAAAACACGCTGTTTTCAGGCGGAGGAAGATTAACCTTTTTGTAGCAGTCCGTAATTTCAAAAGTGCTTTTTATAAATCTGATGATTGCGTAATTCGGATCAAAATCCGGAATAACCACACCATCGTTTATCGCATCTTTAACAAGATTAATTATCTCAGAACTTTCTATATATGAATATATCTTCTTCATGCATTCTTCCGGAATATCCTTACTGGTGAGAGTGGTTACAAGGAATTTGTGATGAATATCCATCTTTGAATCCGATACCTTTGCAGCCTTTATTATCTTTAAAAGAAGTTCAAATATATTACTGCAGTCAGAGAGTCCGTTTTTTATATAATCAAGTTCTCTCTGCATAACCATATCAAAGAGAGTAATCTTATTAAAACGCTGGGAAACAAGTCCCTGCGTAACACCGGAAATTTTAGCGACATCACTGAGTGTCGTCAGTGAAAAGCCCTTTGTGGCGAAGGTCTCAAGAGCTGCATCAAAAATCTTCTGATTTGATGAATTTTTTTTGATTTCTTTCTGGTTGAGAATATCCATAATTCACACCTCAAACACTAATACTACTATTACTATATCGCATATTAGCAATAATTTCAAGACCCATTATTAAATAATGGAAAAAGAAAAAAGGCGGTCAATAACCGCCGTCTAACTGTTTTAAAAGACTTTTGTGCTCTTAATCTTATTCATCATCTCCACGGGAGTAATAACAAATTGCTTATCCGGATAATGTTTGATATTGCCGGTAACCAAATATGACGAAATATCCTGTCTATCGTAAGCTATATCATAAAAAACAAGATCATCCATATCCAACAAATGCTCTCCCGATGGTTTAGGGTACACTTCTATCCCATACTCTTTGACAGCCCCTAAAACCAACTGGATTGTAATCTCTTCCAAGTGAAACTTCGGGCGATGAAGGACATCATTGTATTCATTCAAAATATCTTTATTATATAGTGGAATTATTTTCCCATTCAGCATACTGCGAATTACGCCAAGCGTCGCAGAATCCTCATGTTTTGTCAAAAGAGCAGAAATTAACACATTTGTGTCTATTACAGCATAGAATATCATTATAATTCCTTTCTTTCAGCTCTAACTTCTGCGATTTCAGCATTAATTTCGTCCAAGGTCATCTCCCTGACATCCGCCGACTGTTTTCTAAGCAAATCAAAAGCAGCAACCGCTACATCATGCTTAATACTGTTCTCAGACATAACAGCAGGGAAAGGTAGTCCCTTTTCCATTTTACTGCGTACCATAAACATACGAAATGCAGTCGGCAAATCCATACCGATTGCCTCATAGATTGCAGATACTTCATCCTTCAATGTTTTATCTGCTCTAAACTGAATAAGTATTTGTTCTGACATTTTTCACCTCATATAATATGTATAACACATACTATTCACATACTTTTGTATTATAATTATATGTGTTTTTAATGAATGTGTCAAGAATAAGTAGATAAAAGAAGAGCAGGATTTTGTTTCCTGCCCCCTCATTATTAACCAAATCTGTTTTTTACTCGGCGAGTTTTTTATAAGCTTCCACAACAATATCAGCTGCGGCTTCTATACCAAATGCGGAAGTAGAAACAGAAATGTCGTAGCTATTGGAATCTCCCCACTCCTGTTCAGTATGGTACTTATAGTATCTAGCTCTCTTTTTGTCATTGTCCTTAATCATCTTTTCAACAGTCTTTCTGTCATCGTGAAGTTTATAGACATTGATTATTCTGTCAATTCTTGCATCCATATCGGCATGAACAAAGACATTAAGGCACTGGGCTTTCTTTTTAAGAACATAATTAGCACATCTTCCGACAATAACGCACGGGCCCTCAGATGCAATCTCTTCTATAACTTTTGATTCCATATTGAATATTTTAGATTCAAAGTTCTCAGATCCGCCTGAACCTGATGTCATAGCTGCAAGAGAAAAGACACTTGAAACTTTCATTTTCTGTTCATTTGCTTTTACAAATTCTTTTGCATAACCGAGTTTTTCAGCAGCCATGTCAATGATTTCCTTATTGTAAAAAGGTATTCCCAATTTTTCGGCAACGAGTTTACCGATCGCTCTTCCGCCACTGCCGAACTGTCTTGAAACTGTAATAACTATACCCATAGCATATCTCCTTTTGTCATATTAATTTTAAAACTAACCGCCCGAAATTTCAACACATTTGTACCTAAACTCAATGGAATTATCCACGATTATGTGATATCATTTTATAGTTATCGGAGGTAATTATGCCATATTCTGTATATCTTAAAAAAGGTGAGGAAAAAAGGATTCTTGCCGGACACCCTTGGGTCTATGCCAACGAAGTAGCAAGAATCGAAGGTAAAGACAAAAACGGGTCTCTTGCTTCTGTCTACACAAACTCAGGAAAGTTTATAGGCAAAGGATATATTAACCATCTGTCAAAAATTTTAGTGCGTATTTTCATACGGGATGAAGACACCGAGGATACCGATGAATTCTATCTTGAGCAGATAAAACGTGCTGATGATTATCGCAGGTCAATAGGTTATGTTAACTCATACAGAATGGTGTTTGCAGAGTCCGATAATCTCCCTGCTTTAATTGTGGACAGATACGACAGAGTGCTCTGCATCCAGTGCCTTTCACTCGGGATTGAGAAGAACAAACAAAGGATTGTAGACTGCCTTGTGAAGCTCTTTAATCCTGAAGGAATCTATGAAAGAAGTGACGTTTCGGTAAGATCAAAAGAAGGACTTGAGGAAACGACCGGAGTTCTCTATGGTAACGTAAACGATACTGTAATCATATCAGAAAACGGAGTTAAAATGGCTGTTCATGTAAAAACAGGTCAGAAGACCGGATATTTCCTTGACCAGAAAGAGAACAGGTTTGCCATCAGAAAATATACCTCAGGGAAGACTGTTCTTGACTGCTTTTCAAACAGTGGCGGTTTCTCAATGAATGCAGCTCTTAATGCAGAAAAAGTAACGAGCGTAGACATCTCAGAGACTGCTCTTGACAACGTAAAAGAGAATGCCGCACTTAACGGATTCACCAACATAAATACCGTGTGTGCCGATGTTTTTGATGAACTCAGAAAATATAAAAACGAAGGAAGAAAATTCGGTGTCGTTATTCTGGACCCGCCTGCTTTCTGCAAGTCCGCAGCCGAAGTAAAGGATGCCTACCGCGGGTACAAAGACATAAACATTTTAGGACTTAAACTTGTTGAAAAAGGAGGATTTCTTATCTCCTCCTCATGCTCGCACCATATGACTTTCCCTCTCTTTGAAAAGATGCTCGGGGATGCCGCCAGGGAATCCGGAAGAACAGTCAGGACAATTGAACTCAAGTCCCAGGCACCTGACCACCCTTCACTTATGTCGGAAGAGGAAACACAGTACCTTAAATTCTTTGTTCTTCAGGTGATGTGATTAAATTTCAAATTCAGAGAGCACTTCTTCTTTAAGGAGTGCTTTTATTATAACCTTATTTTCTTCGAGAACAGCATAAGACTGAATAGAGTCTTCAGGACAGATACCAAGAGCTCCGACACATACATACTTTATTCCGTTTACTTCCTTCACTGATGGCCTGTGAAAATGACCCATAAAAACAATGTCGCCCTTCTTTGCACCTGTCGGAGGATTATCCGGATTCACTTTGTGTCCGTGAGTGAAAAATACTGTCCTTCCGTTCCATTCCATCGAAAAATCACTGATAATCGGGAAATTGGAAATCATTTCATCAACTTCACTGTCACAGTTGCCCTTAATAGCCGTAATAAAAGACATTGCATCATTTAAAAGTCTCGCAACCTGCATAGGAGCATAACCCTCAGGAAGAGGATTTCTAGGACCATGGTTATAGATATCTCCGAGAATAACCACTTTTGTATCCGCATCTTCCGAAAGAGTACCGTCTATTAAGTGAAAAAACCTTTCAAGATTTGTAACCGATCCGTGAATATCGGATCCAATAAACATTCTCATAGTCTGCTCCGAAGTTTTGATAGATTAATTATAAAGCACCCTCCTTTTTCAGTCAAACTGCAGTAAGTCATACTTACTGACTTCTTTTTCCGCCTTGATTTTACGGGGATGCTAATATATAATAATTTATTATACATTAGGAGAATTTTTATGGCCAAAAATACCAGACTCCGTTCCAATTTCGCAGATATAGTAACAGATGTGCCCCTTTCAGAGTATCCTCGTCCTCAGTTTGCCAGGGACAGTTACATTACTCTTAACGGCAAGTGGGATTATGCAATTTTAAAGACCGCAGAAAAGTTTGACGGAAACTATCAGGGCAAAATCCTTGTTCCGTTCTCCCCTGAAACGCTTCTTTCAGGATGTCCTGAAGGCACATGTGTCATGCCGAATGATACCCTATACTACCGCCGCACTTTCACAATTCCTGAAGGTTTTTTAAAATCACATACGGAAATCCACTTTGACGCAGTTGATTTTTACTGTAAGGTTACACTCAACGACACGGTTATCGGTGAGCATTCAGGCGGATATATGCCTTTCACCCTTGATATCAGCAAAGCCGTAAAGGCCGGTGAAAACGAGATTAAACTCGAGGTCACAGACCCGACCGACACCTCCTATCACACGCACGCAAAACAGAAAATAAAGCACAGCGGCATATGGTACACCCCGCAGTCAGGAATATGGCAGAGTGTATGGATTGAATCTATGCCGGAAGTATACCTTAAGGATGTTACAATCGTCCCGGATATTGATAATAACTGCGTTAAGTTTAAATTTGAAAAATCCCTCGACAGACCGGTTGATGTTCTCGTTCTTGAAAACGGAAAACAGCTTGCCGCAAAACAGTTCGAAGGAAACGAAGGAACAATTGAACTTGAAAACTATGAACTCTGGTCACCTGAGAACCCTAAGCTCTATGACCTGGCGTTCAAAGTCGGTGATGATATAGTAAAGTCATACTTCGGTATGAGAAAATTCAGCTGGGTAAGAGATTCAAAAGGCATCAAACGTATGGGCCTTAACAATAAACCGTATTTCAACACCGGCGTACTTGATCAGGGATACTGGTCAGACGGTCTTCTGACCCCGCCGACAAACAGTGCCCTTGAATATGATGTCAAACTTATCAAATCCCTCGGATTCAATATGATAAGAAAGCACATAAAGATAGAGCCTATGAGATGGTACTATCACTGCGATAAGGAAGGCATCCTCGTATGGCAGGATATGGTAACAGGCGGTACCGCATACAACATTATTTATATCGGCGGACTTGCCCAGGCCTTTAATATCCATATTAAAGATGACAATGAAACCGCATACAAGAGACTTGCACGTGCCGAAAAAGAAAGCAGAGACGAGTTTGAAAGAGAAGTTGCAATAACAATGAATCATTTAAAAAACGTCGTTTCAATCAACTGCTGGGTAGCATTCAATGAAGGATGGGGACAGTTTGATTCAGTACGTATCACAAAAAAGATGGCTGAAATGGACCCTACCCGTATGATAGATTCAGTATCAGGATGGAATGACCAGGGCAAAGATTCTTCAGAAGCAAAATCAATGCACATCTATTTCACACCTATCAAAATGCCGAAGAAAGAAGACAGAGCACTCCTCTTATCCGAATTCGGCGGTTATTCATGGAAAGTAGAAGGACATGTATTCTCCTCAAGTTCTTTCGGATACAGAATCTACAAGTCAAGAGAAACACTCAATGCTGCTTTCAAGAAACTTTATGAAACAAAGATAATCCCTAACATAAAGAACGGACTCACGGCATCCGTATACACACAGGTAAGCGATGTCGAGCATGAAATCAACGGCCTTGTCACTTTTGACCGTAAATATGTAAAATACGACCTTGAAATGGTTAAAAACCTAAACAAACAACTTAAAATAGAGGACTAAAATGAGTATAGCTGATCAGATTTTTATTGATACCTGTAACGATATCCTGAACAACGGAATTTCCGATAAGGATCTTGATGTCAGACCTAAATGGCTGGACGGGACACCTGCACACACAACAAAGAAATTCTGCATTGTCAACAGATATGATTTATCAAAGGAATTCCCAATAATTACTCTCCGCCGTACAGCTTTCAAATCAGCAATTGATGAGATTTTATGGATATGGCAGAAAAAGAGCAATAATGTTCACGATCTTAATTCCCATATCTGGGACAGCTGGGCAGATGAAACAGGTTCCATAGGCAAGGCATACGGCTATCAGCTCGGAGTAAAACATGTATATCCTGAAGGAGAATTCGACCAGGTAGACAGAGTTCTTTATGATTTAAAGCACAATCCTCAGTCAAGAAGAATCATGACAAATATCTACAATTTCCAGGATCTTCACGAAATGAATCTGTATCCTTGTGCATATTCCATGACCTTCAATGTAACAGGCAACAAACTTAACGGAATCCTTAATCAGAGAAGCCAGGACACACTTACTGCAAACAACTGGAACGTTGTTCAGTATGCAGTGCTTCTTCATATGTTTGCACAGGTAAGCGGACTTGAGGTAGGCGAACTCGTACACGTTATTGCAGATGCACATATCTACGACAGACATGAGCCTATAGTAAGAAAAATTCTCAATAATCCACAGTACCCTGCACCGGTTTTCAAGATGAACAAATCAATAACAAACTTCTACGATTTCACTGTCGATGACTTTGAGCTTGTAGACTATCAATATACAAAACTAGAAGATAAAATAGAGGTTGCGGTCTAATGAACACCATATTTGCGGCAGATATCAACTGGGGACTTGGCAAAAAGAATGATCTTCTTTTCAGTCTGAAAAAGGACATGAAACACTTTGTCGAGCACACAAAAGGCAAGACAGTCATTATGGGATACAATACACTTTTATCCTTCCCGGGCGGCATGCCTCTTAGAAACAGAAAGAACATTGTGCTCTATCCTCAGGGCGATGAGAAAGATGCTGAAGAGAAAGGATACATCCTTGTAAAATCTCTTGAGGAGCTCTTCAGTGTGCTTAAAGATGAGGACACTGACAATGTATATGTAATAGGCGGAGCTATGATGTACAGAACGATGCTTCCGTACTGTAAGTTCGCCTATGTGACAAAAGTTAACGCAGACGGGGGCGCCGAAGTCTTCCACGAAAACCTTGATAAACTTCCTGAATGGGAACTGATTGAAAAAGGCGATGCAGAAGATGATAACGGATTTGAGATAAGGTTCTGCACCTATAAAAACAACGATATAAAACCAATGATATAAAAGTTAGGGGCTGTTGCAAAACCTAAGTTTTGTGGCAGCTCTTTTTCTTTGTGCTAGAAC